>NZ_JBEYHT010000016.1:0-80228 GCF_040635425.1 Streptomyces laurentii
GAGGTACCCCCACCGCGTTGTCTCCCTCCTCCGCCTTGCGATCACCCGCACCGGACCCCGCTCCCTGATCCAGCCTGATCCAAAAGAAAGGCCCTGGCCCTCGCACCCCCACCCACCATGCCCCGGCCCCCGCGAACGCGCCCCGCATACGATCACCTCCATGACCGCCAAGGACGCCCCGCCACCCCTGCCTGAACCCCTTCTCATCGCCGTCGCGGACTCGCACACCCACCTCGACATGCAGTCCGGCACCGTCGAAGAGGCCCTCACCAAGGCCGCCGCCGTCGGCGTCAGCACCGTCGTCCAGGTCGGCTGCGACCTCAAGGGCTCCCAGTGGGCCGCCGACACCGCCGCCGCCCACGCGAACGTGTACGCCGCCGTCGCCCTGCACCCCAACGAGGCCCCGCGGATCGTTCTCGGCGACCCCGACGGGTGGTCCCGCCAGGGCGCCCGCGAGGCCGGCGGCGACGCGGCCCTGGACGACGCGCTCACCGAGATCGAGCGGCTGGCCGCCCTCCCGGACGTGCGGGCCGTCGGCGAGACGGGCCTCGACTACTTCCGTACGGGCCCCGAGGGGATGGCCGCGCAGGAGCGTTCCTTCCGCGCCCACATCGAGATCGCCAAGCGGCAGGGCAAGGCCCTGGTGATCCACGACCGCGAGGCGCACGCGGACGTGCTGCGGATCCTCGACGAGGAGGGCGCGCCCGAGCGGACCGTCTTCCACTGCTTCTCGGGCGACGCCGAGATGGCGGAGATCTGCAAGGCCAAGGGCTACTACCTGTCGTTCGCCGGCAACGTCACCTTCAAGAACGCCCAGCCGCTGCGCGACGCCCTCGCCGTCGCCCCGCTGGACCGCGTCCTCGTCGAGACGGACGCGCCGTTCCTGACGCCCGCGCCGTTCCGGGGCCGCCCGAACGCCCCGTACCTGATCCCGGTGACCGTCCGGGCGATGGCCGCGGTACGCGGGATCACGGAGGAGGAGCTGGCGGAGGCGCTCGCCGTCAACACGGCACGTGCTTTCGACTACTGACCGGTCCGACATCACCACCGCATAACGATCGCGGGGCGCAGTCGCGTCGTCATGACGTGTCACCGAGGCCGGGGCTAGGGTCCCGGCCTCGTGAGCACTCGATCCGGTGCGGGCACCGGCGCCATCCCCGGGCCCTCCGCCGGGCCCTCCGCCGGGCCCACCCCTGGGCCCCCCGGCGGCGGTGGCCGCGGCCGCCGCCGCAAGGCGCCGCCGCCCGCCACCGGCGGCCTGCGCCGGGTCCTCCCGCAGGCCCTCGTCGTCGCCTGCCTCGCCGGCGGCACCACCGCGTTCGTCGCCGACGACAAGGCCGTCCGGCTGACCGTCGACGGCGTCCCGCGCACCCTGCACACCTTCGCCGACGACATCGGCGAACTCCTCGCCGAGCGGGGCCTCGCCCCCGGCGCCCACGACATCGTCGCCCCCGCCCCCGGCGCCGCCCTCGCCGACGGCGACGAGGTCGCCGTCCGCTACGGCCGCCCCGTCTCCCTCACCCTCGACGGACAGCGCCGCCAGGTGTGGACCACCGCCCACACCGTCGACGGCGCCCTGCGCCAGCTCGGCGTCCGAGCCGAAGGCGCGTACCTCTCGGTCTCCCGGTCCGCGGCCATCTCCCGCCGGGGCCTCGCGCTCGACGTCCGCACCGAGCGGACCGTCACCTTCCTCGCGGACGGCCGGGAGCGGACCGTCCGCACCAACGCCGCCACCGTCCGCGAGGCCGTCGAGGAGGCCGGGATCGTCCTCGCCGACGAGGACACCACCTCCGTACCGCCCGCCTCCTTCCCCCGCGACGGCCAGACCGTCACCATCCTGCGGATCACCGGCGGCGAGGAGATCCGCGAGGAACCCGTGCCGTTCGCCGTCGAGCGGACACCGGACCCCACCCTGTTCGCCGGGACGGAAGTCGTCGACCGGCAGGGCACGCCGGGCGTACGCCGGGTCACGTACGCCCTGCGCACCGTCAACGGCGTCCGGCAGAAACCCCGCGTGACGAGCGAGGAGACCGTCCACGAGCCCGTCCCCGAACGGATCCGCGTCGGCACGAGACGGCTGCCGGGGTCCGTGGCCGGCGCGGACGGGCTGAACTGGGGGGCGCTCGCGGCGTGCGAGTCCGGGGGACGGGCCGACGCGGTGGACCCGTCGGGGACGTACGGGGGGCTGTACCAGTTCGACGCGGGGACGTGGCGGGCGCTGGGAGGGACGGGGACGGCGCAGGAGGCGCCGGCGGCGGAGCAGACGTATCGGGCGAAGAAGTTGTACGTGAGCCGGGGGGCGGCGCCGTGGCCGCATTGCGGGTCGCGGTTGTCCGGGTGAGGGGGTGCGGGCCGCGGGGCGGGCGCTGGTGTCGGGGGTGGGGGCGCGGGGGCCGGGGAGGGGAGGAAAAGCACAGGGGAAGAGGGCTCCGAGGTTCTCCGGGAGGCGTCGGCCGGACAGGTGGGTGGGGACAGGCCCTACGCTGTACCGGTGAGCACCACCACCGGCCCCGACAGCCCCGACGCCCTCCTCGGCCCCGCCGACATCCGTGAGCTGGCCGCCGCCCTCGGCGTACGGCCCACGAAGCAGAAGGGCCAGAACTTCGTCATCGACGCCAACACCGTGCGGCGGATCGTCCGCACGGCCGAGGTGCGCCCGGACGACACGGTGGTGGAGGTGGGCCCCGGGCTCGGCTCTCTCACCCTCGCGCTCCTGGAGGCCGCGGACCGGGTGACGGCCGTCGAGATCGACGACATCCTCGCCGCCGCGCTGCCCGCCACGATCGCGGCCCGCATGCCGGAGCGGAAGGACCGTTTCGCCCTGGTCCACTCCGACGCGATGCTGGTCCGGGAGCTGCCCGGTCCCGCGCCGACCGCGCTCGTCGCGAACCTGCCGTACAACGTGGCCGTGCCGGTCCTCCTGCACATGCTGGACCGGTTCCCGACCATCGAGCGCACCCTCGTCATGGTGCAGGCCGAGGTCGCCGACCGGCTGGCCGCGCGGCCCGGCAACAAGGTGTACGGCGTGCCGTCGGTGAAGGCCAACTGGTACGCGGAGGTCAAGCGGGCCGGCTCCATCGGCCGGAACGTGTTCTGGCCCGCGCCGAACGTCGACTCGGGGCTGGTGTCCCTGGTGCGGCGTGCCGAGCCGGTCGCCACCACCGCGTCGAAGCGGGAGGTGTTCGCGGTCGTCGACGCGGCCTTCGCGCAGCGCCGCAAGACCCTGCGGGCCGCCCTCGCGTCGTGGGCCGGTTCGCCGGCCGCCGCCGAGGAGGCCCTGGTCGCGGCCGGGATCTCGCCGCAGGCGCGCGGTGAGGCGCTGACGGTCGAGGAGTTCGCCCGGATCGCCGAGAACAAGCCCGAGCAGCCGCAGCAGAAGGAATCCACGGCATGAGTGCCAGCGTCACCGTACGGGTCCCGGCCAAGGTCAACGTCCAGCTCGCGGTCGGTGCCGCGCGCCCCGACGGGTTCCACGACCTGGCCAACGTCTTCCTCGCCGTCTCCCTGTACGACGAGGTCACGGCGACGCCCGCCGGGACGCTGACGATCACCTGTGACGGCCCTGACGCCGACAAGGTGCCGCTCGACCGGACCAACCTGGCCGCGCGGGCCGCCGAGCTGCTCGCCGCCCGCCACGGCATCTCCCCGGACGTGCACCTGCACATCGCCAAGGACATCCCGGTCGCCGGCGGCATGGCCGGCGGCAGTGCCGACGGCGCGGGCGCGCTGCTCGCCTGCGACGCCCTGTGGGGCCTCGGCACGCCGCGCGCCGAACTCCTGGAGATCTGCGCGGAGCTGGGCAGCGACGTGCCGTTCAGCCTGGTCGGCGGCGCGGCGCTCGGCGTCGGGCGGGGCGAGCGGCTCACCGAGCTGCCGGTGGGCGGCGACTTCCACTGGGTGTTCGCGGTCGCCGACGGCGGGCTTTCGACCCCGGCGGTGTACGGCGAGTTCGACCGTCTCACCGCGGGCGTGCACGTCCCCGAGCCGGCCGCGTCGCCCGCGCTGCTCGACGCCCTGCGGACCGGCGACACGAGCGCCCTCGCGGACGCCCTCGCCAACGACCTCCAGTCCGCCGCCCTGTCCCTGCGCCCCTCGCTCGCCGCGACCCTCGCGGCGGGCACCGAGGCGGGCGCGCTGGCGGCGCTGGTGTCCGGTTCGGGGCCGACGACCGCGTTCCTGGTGAAGGACGCGGACGCCGCCGCCTCGGTCGCCGACGCGCTGATCGCCTCCGGCACCTGCCGTACGGCGCGCGTGGCGACCTCCCCGGCGGCCGGGGCCACCCTCCTTTAAGGCAGTCCCGGCGGTCCTCCGACGTGCCCTCCGGCTGTCGCGTCCGGGGGCGTATTACGGCACTCGGCTCCAATGCGGAAGCCTTTGGGGGTACGTGGCACTTTGTCAGGTAGTCGCGTGAATGCGGTGACTGTCTGATGCGGGGCATGAGGAAAAGACGACCCCCTTCCGCACCCGGCCGGCCCACACCGCCCGGGCGCGTCTCCCGTATCGCCGCGGTGGCTCTGGCACTCGTGGTCGGCGCGGGAGCGCCCCTCGCGCTGAGCGGCACCGCCGGCGCCGAGCCGAAGCCCGAGCCGAGGCTGCGAGCCGGCTCGCCCCTGCTCAACGAGACGTTCGCCGAGGCCACGGCACCGGAGTTCATGGCCGTGGGGCCCGCGTGCCTCACCGGTGCGCCGGGCGCCGCCTCGCAGCCGCCGAGCGGGAGCCACCCCCTGGGCGGCTGCGGGCCGAGCCCGGTGGGGCCGGTGCCGCCGAACAACGCGGCGCCCGACGGCTTCCTGCGGCTGACCGACGCCAGCAACTTCAAGAGCGCGGCCGTGCTGTACAACCACGCCCTCCCCGCGGGTCAGGGTCTGGACGTCACCTTCGACCAGTACCAGTACGGCAGCACGACCCCGGCCCGCCCCGCCGACGGGATCTCCTTCTTCCTGGCCGACGGCGCCTCCTCGCTGACCCACCCCGGAGCCTTCGGCGGCAGCCTCGGCTACGCCCAGCTCCGGGAGGGCGACAACCCGGGCATCCCCATGCAGCCGGGTGTCGACCACGGGTACCTCGGCGTGGGCCTCGACGTGTACGGCAACTACTTCGGTGACGGGGAGTCGCGCGGCAACGGCTGCGCCCAGCGTTCGCCGTCCTTCCAGTCGTGGCCGCCCCCGGCGCCCAACGTGATCACCCTGCGCGGGCCGGGCGACGGCACGATCGGGTACTGCTTCATGACCGCCACGGTCAGCAACTTCGGCCCCACCGGTCCCTACCCGTCGACGCTCCCGGGTGAGCTCCAGGGCCCGACGACCTCGATCCCGGCGGGCACCACCCCGGCGGAGGCCGTGCAGCTGCTGGAGGCCGACCGGCGCCGGGTGAACGTGCACATCACCGCGGGGGCCAACCCGCAGCTGACCGTGGCCGTCGACTTCAACGACGGCACCGGCTCGCACGAGGTCCTGAACACGCCCGCGCCGACGCCCCTGCCGACGACCTTCAAGTTCGGCTTCGCCGCCTCGACCGGGGCGAACACCGACGTCCACCTCGTCCGCAACGTCGTCGTCCACAGTGCCGACCCGCTTCCCGAGCTGAACCTCGTCAAGCAGGCCAGGCTGCCGCTCCCCGGTGACCTGGCGCCCGGGTCGCAGGTGCCGTACGACTTCGTCGTCACCAACTCGGGGACGACGCCCATCACCGATCTCGTCGTCAACGACCCGAAGATCGGCCCGGTGGCCTGTCCCACGACGGATCTCGCGGTCGGACAGACCATCACCTGTACCGCCACGTACACCGTGACCGCGGCCGACGTGGCCGCCGGCGCCGTCCTCAACACCGCCATCGCGACGGGCAGTTCCGACGGCGAGACGGTCGAGTCACCGCCTTCCTCGGAACGGGTGCCGCTCCAGCGGCCACCGGGCATCGAGGTCGAGAAGAACGTGGAGACGCCCGAACCGTACGCGGTCGGGCAGACGGTCACCTACCGCTACACCGTCCGCAACACCGGCGGAACGGAGCTGACCGGCGTCGCGGTGCACGACGACAAGGTCACGAACATCACCTGCGAGTCGACCACGCTGGCCCCCGCGGAGGAGCCGGGTGACAGCACCACCTGCACCGGCACCTACGTGATCACCGCCGCGGACGGCACGGAGGGCTCGGTCACCAACACCGCCACGGCGACGGGGACGTCCGACGGGAACACGATCACCTCCCCGGAGGTCGAGCTGACCCTCCCGATCGGACAGCCGCACATCACCATCGCGAAGTCGGTGACGTCGACCGGCCCGTACCAGCTGGGCTCGACGGTCGACTACTCGTACACCGTCACCAACACCGGCACCACCACGCTGACCAACGTCCAGGTCCTGGACGACCACGCCACCGGCGTCACCTGCGCGGCGACGACGCTCGCCGCCGGTGCCTCCACCACCTGCACCGGCTCGTACACGATCACCCAGGCCGACATCGACCAGTGCCGGGAGACCGGCGGCACCACGGACTGCGTCATCACGAACGTGGCGCAGGCCGGCGGGACCGACCCGCAGGGCGAGGAGATCGTCAGCGAGCCCGACCAGGCCAGCGTCGGCGTCTCCATCGCCGAGCCCCACATCACCGTGGGCAAGCGGGTGACCTCGGAAGGCCCGTTCCACGTGGGGTCGACGGTCGAGTACGCGTACACCGTCACCAACACCGGCAACGTCCAGCTGGCCAACGTGCAGGTGAGTGACGACAAGGTCACCACCATCACCTGCGAGGCGACCACGCTCGCGCCCGGTGCCAGCACCGAGTGCACCGGCTCGTACACGATCACCCAGGCCGACGCGAACGCGTGCGGCACCACCCGGCCGTGCATGGTCACCAACACGGCCCGGGCGAACGGCACGGACCCGCAGGGCGACCGGATCGTCAGCGAGCCCGACCAGGCGAGCGTCGAGGTCCTCATCGGAGAGCCGCACATCACCCTGGCCAAGCAGGTCGTCTCGGAAGGCCCGTTCCAGGTGGGGACGACGGTCGACTACCTGTACACCGTCACCAACACCGGCACCGCCCCGCTGCACGACGTGCGGGTGACGGACGACCGGGTCCAGCACGTCGTCTGCGACGAGACGGACCTCGTCCCCGGCGGTTCCACCTTCTGCCAGGGCACGTACACGATCACCCAGGCCGACATCGACGCGTGCCGGCAGGGTGGCTCGACCACCAGCTGCGTCATCACCAACGTGGCCCGGGCGACCGGCACGGACCCGCGCGGTGAGGACGCCACGAGCGAGCCCGCCGAGGCCAGCGTCACCGTCCCGATCGGGCAGGCCGCCCTCACCCTCGCCAAGCGGGTGGTCTCCCGCGGACCGTTCGAGGTCGGTTCGGAGGTGGAGTACGCGTACACCGTCACCAACTCCGGCACCACGCCCATCGAGGACGTACGGGTGACCGACGACCTGATCTCGAACGTCACCTGTGAGGCGAGCACGCTCGCACCGGGCGCCTCCACCACCTGCACCGGTACCTACACCGTCACCGAGGCGTCGCTCGACAAGTGCGACGACCGCGGCAAGGACGGCAAGGGCGGTGGCCACGGCAAGGAGTGCGTGATCACCAACACGGCCCGGGCGACCGGGACCGACCCGGAGGGACGCGAGGTCACGAGCGAGCCGGCCCGGGCGCACATCACCATCAAGGTGAAGAAGCCCTGCGAGTACGGCGACTGCGACGACCACGGCTACGGCCACAAGAAGGAGCCCGCCCGCCGCTGAGCGGCAGAGAGGAAACAGACGGACCGACAGACCTCCGGCGCCGTCCCGAAAGAGGCGGCGCCGGGGGTTTCTCCGTTCCGTCGGCGCCGCCGCGCGGATCCGGCCGATTCTGTTCGTACTCATGCATGAGGTGAGTACGAACGCTCTGACGCCGTGCCCGGCCGGCCCGGCACCGTACCCCCATGGGAATCAGCGCTCGGGAACTCGCCGCCGCCACCCCCGCGTCGCGCGACCGCTACATCGACCTGCTGCGGGTGGCCTCGCTCGCCGTCGTGGTCCTCGGCCACTGGCTGATGGCCGCCGTCACCGGCGACGGACAGGTCGGCAACCTGCTCGCCGTCGTCCCCGGCCTCCAGCTCCTGACCTGGGCACTCCAGGTCATGCCGGTCTTCTTCTTCGTCGGCGGCTTCTCGCACGCCCTCGCCCACCGCTCCCGCCCCCAGTACGCGGGCTTCCTGCGCGCCCGGCTGCAACGGCTGCTGCGGCCCGCCATGGTCTTCATCGCGGTGTGGGGCGTGCTCGCGCTCGCCGTCCAGCTGCTCGCCGCCGACGGGACGGCCGGGCCGGGGCTGACGGGCGTGGCGCTGCGCCTGGTCACCCAGCCGCTGTGGTTCATCGGGGTCTACCTCGCGATGGTCGCCTTCACCCCGCCGCTGCTGCGGCTGCACGAGCGGTACGGCTGGGGCGCCTTCGCCGGACTGGTCGCGGGCGCGGTCGGCGTCGACCTGCTGCGGTTCGCGGCCGGGGTGCCGTACGTCGAGTTCCTGAACTTCGCCCTCGTCTGGCTGGCCGTCCACCAGCTCGGCTTCCTGCGCGCCGACGGCATGATCCGCCGCCCGGCCCTGCTTGCCGCGGCCGGCCTCGCGGGCGCGGTGGCGCTCGTGGCGTTCGGCCCGTATCCGCTGTCCATGGTCGGCATGCCCGGCGAGAAGATCTCCAACATGGCCCCGCCCACCCTCGCCCTGCTCTGCCACGGGCTGTGGCTGGTCGGCGCGGTCGAACTGCTGAAAGGCCCCGGCACCCGCCTCGCCGCGCGGGCCCGCGTCTGGCGGGCGGTCGTCGCCGCGAACGGCATCGCGATGACCGCGTTCCTGTGGCACCTGACGGCCATGCTCGGCGTGTACGGGGCGATGCTCGCCCTCGGCGTCCGCCTCCCCGCCCCCGCGACCGGCGCCTGGTGGGCCCAGGTCCCGCTGCGTATCGCCGCCGCCGTCGCCCTCACCGCGCTGCTCGTCGCCGTCTTCCGCCGCTTCGAGCACCCGGCTCCCGCCGCCCCCTCGGACGGCACGGGCGGCCCGCTCGCCGCCCTCGGCAACACCCTCGCCCTGCTCGGCGTCCTCGGCCTCTCCATGACCGGCTTCGGCGGCCTCCTGGAGGGCCACACCGCCACCCTGATCGCCGTCCGGGTGACCGCCCCCGCGGCCGTCGCGATGGCCCTGGCGGGCTGGTTCCTGGTGGAGCGGGCGGGGCGGGCCTAGAAGTCGTCGACGGCGGTGAGGTCGATGTCGAGGGGGTAGGGGACCGGGAGTCTCAGCCGGTCGCGGTGGATGCCGGTGCAGAGATACGTCCGCGTGACCGGGTCGCGCTCGTAGACCCGGACGACCGGGTGGTCGTCCTCGCCCTCCATTTCCACCAGCCAGAAGTGTTCGATGCCGGCGGCCGCGTACTTGTGCGGCTTGGTGGTGCGGTCGCGGGACTCCGAGTCCGGCGAGACCACCTCCACGGCCAGGGCGACGCCGTCGACGGGGAACGACCGCTGGCCGAGACCGCCGACGGCCTCCTCGCGGACGACGAGGACGTCCGGCTCGGGGGCGTTCGCACGGTCGACGACCACCGTCATCCCGCTGTAGGCGCGGAACCCGGCGGGCACGCTGCTCCGCAGCCCTTCGCAGACGAGGGAGATCATCACGCTGTCGAAGCGGCGCCGCGGCGCCGGGAAGACCAGGCTCCCGTCGATCAGCTCGGTGTGCCGGGGGAGGCCGGGAAGCGTCATCAGGTCGTCCACCGGCCAGCCCCCGACGGGCGGTCTCGGCCAGGTGGGAACCGGCTCCGTGAACGGCTGGATCGTGCGCTCGGGCCCCGTGGTCTCTCCCATGGCCCCGATTGTTCCGCCCCGGTCCCCCGCCTGCCGCGCGCTTCCCGTGGCGTCATTACAAAGAGTGAGGCATACCCCGCACCGTCTACTCTTGAACGTCTACCGATCCCGTACAGGAGTGAAATGGCCGTCAACCTGGTCAATGTCGAGTCCGTCAGCAAGGTGTACGGCACCCGTGCGCTGCTGGACGGGGTCTCGCTCGGCGTCTCCGAAGGGGACCGGATCGGTGTCGTCGGCCGCAACGGCGACGGCAAGACCACGCTCATCCGGATGCTCGCCAAGCTGGAGGAGGCCGACACCGGCCGCGTCACGCACAGTGGCGGGCTGCGGCTCGGCGTCCTCACGCAGCACGACTCGCTCGACCCCGAGGCGACCATCCGGCACGAGGTCATCGGCGTGATGGCCGACCACGAGTGGGCGGGCAGCGCCAAGATCCGCGACGTGCTCACCGGGCTGTTCGGCGGGCTCGACCTGCCGGGCTTCGAGAAGGGCCTCGACACCGTCATCGGCCCGCTGTCCGGTGGCGAGCGCCGCCGGATCGCGCTCGCCAAGCTGCTCATCGAGGACCAGGACCTGATCATCCTCGACGAGCCCACCAACCACCTCGACGTCGAGGGCATCGCCTGGCTCGCCGAGCACCTGCGCAACCGGCGCTCGGCGCTCGTCTGCGTCACCCACGACCGCTGGTTCCTCGACCAGGTCTGCACCCGCATGTGGGACGTGCAGCGAGGCTCGGTGTACGAGTACGAGGGCGGCTACTCCGACTACGTGTTCGCCCGCGCCGAGCGGGAGCGGATCGCCGCCACCGAGGAGGTCAAGCGGCAGAACCTGGTCCGCAAGGAGCTGGCCTGGCTGCGCCGCGGCGCCCCGGCCCGTACCTCCAAGCCCCGCTTCCGCATCGAGGCCGCCAACGCGCTCATCGCGGACGTGCCGGCGCCGCGCGACACCAGCGAGCTGATGAAGTTCGCCAACGCCCGGCTCGGCAAGACGGTCTTCGACCTGGAGAACGTCTCCGTCACCGCCGGTCCGAAGTCCCTCCTCAAGCACCTCACCTGGCAGCTCGGCCCGGGCGACCGTATCGGTCTGGTCGGCGTCAACGGTGCCGGCAAGACCTCGCTGCTGCGCGCGCTCGCGGACGCCGCCGTCACCGAGGGCGAGCAGCAGCCCGCCGAGGGGCGGATCGTCGTCGGCAAGACCGTGCGGCTCGCGTACCTCTCGCAGGACGTCACCGAGCTGCCCGCCGAACTGCGCGTCCTGGAGGCCGTGCAGCAGGTGCGCGACCGGGTCGACCTCGGCAAGGGCCGGGAGATGACCGCCGGGCAGCTGTGCGAGCAGTTCGGCTTCAGCAAGGAGAAGCAGTGGACGCCGGTCGGCGACCTGTCCGGTGGTGAGCGGCGCCGGCTCCAGCTGCTGCGGCTCCTCATGGACGAGCCCAACGTCCTCTTCCTCGACGAGCCCACCAACGACCTCGACATCGAGACCCTGACCCAGCTGGAGGACCTCCTCGACGGCTGGCCCGGCTCGATGATCGTCATCTCCCACGACCGGTTCTTCGTCGAGCGCACCACCGACCGCGTCTTCGCGCTGCTCGGCGACCAGGCGCTGCGGATGCTGCCGCGCGGCATCGACGAGTACCTGGAGCGGCGCCGCGCGATGGTCGAGGCCGCCGTCCCGGCCCCGGCCGCCGCCCCCGCGGGCGGCGGTGCCGCGGCCGGCCAGAAGCCGGGCCTGTCCGCCGCCGACGCCCGCGCCGCGAAGAAGGAACTCCAGAAGGTCGAGCGTCAGCTGGACAAGATCTCGGCCAAGGAGTCCACGCTGCACACTCAAATCGCCGAGAACGCCACGGACTTCGAGAAGGTGGCGAAACTGGACGCGGAGCTCCGGGAGCTCGCGGCCGAGCGCGAGGAGCTGGAGATGCGGTGGCTGGAACTCGCCGAGGATGCGTAGGCACCCGTAGAGAACTCGTAGAGAACGAGTAACGACGGCATCACAGGCCGGTTCGCCCTTGGGAACAAGGCGCGGACCGGCCACTTTTGAGCCATCCTCCGGGTGGTAGAAAGAAAACCCGTTCATATCCATAGGGGGACCGCGCTGATGACCCAGCCGCCGAGCAACCAGCCGCCGGGCTTCGGCGCACCGAACCCGGACTCCAACGTTCCGCCCGCGCCGCCGGTCCCGCCGCAGGCGCCCGCGGCTCCGCCGGCTCCGCCGACGGCACCCGCGATGCCGCCCACGGCACCCGCCACCCCGGCCGCCGGCCCGACGCCCGGCCCGTACGCCCCGCCGCAGCAGCAGCCCGGTCAGCCCGGCCCGTACGGGCAGCCGCAGCAGCCCGGCCCGTACGGCCAGCAGCCGGGCCCCTACGGGCAGCAGCCCGGCTCCTACGGGTACCCGCAGCAGCCCGGCCCGTACGGCCAGCAGCCGGGCCCCTACGGGCAGCAGCAGAACCCCTACGGGGGCGGTGGCGGCTACCCGACCGCCCCGATGGCCGGCGGGCCCGTGCCCGGCCCCGGCGGCGGAGGCGGCAGGAACCCGTTCAAGGGCAAGCCCGGCGTCATCGTCGCCGCGGCGGCGGCCGCGCTGCTCGTGGTCGGTGGCGGCACCTGGTTCGCGCTCAGCGGCGGCGACGAGGACAAGCCGGTCGCCGGCCCCACCGAGACCTCCTCCAACGGGCCGAAGACCACCGCCCCGGTCGACAAGGGCGACGGCAAGGGCGACGGCGACGGCGGCGAGGACGACCTCAACGCGCAGCGCACCGGCAGCGAGGCCAAGGTCCAGTGGCTGCTCAAGAACAACGTCGACCTGCCCCGTAACGGCGCCGACGTCTACGGCCCGTGGATCGTCGGCGACACCGTCGTCAAGGCCATGTACAAGGGCATCGACGGCTACAGCCTCGCCGACGGCTCCTCGAAGTGGCACGTCGACGTGCCCTTCGAGCTGTGCGCCGCCCCGCCGGAGCCGTCCGCCGACGGCGTCATGGTCTTCGGCGTCAAGGACAGCGCCGGCGACCGCGCCAAGTGCCTCCAGATGCAGCAGGTCGACCTCAAGACCGGCAAGGCGGGCTGGAAGAAGGCCATCCCCAAGCCCACCGGCCTGTTCGCCTTCTCCGACAACACCCTCGCCATCAGCGGCAACACGGTGACCGCGTCGGGCTCCAGCTCCGCCTACGGCTTCTCCCTCGCCGACGGCAAGCAGCTCTTCACCTCGCCGACCAGCGGCTGCAAGCCGTACGCGTACGCGGGCGGCAGCAAGCTGATCGCCGCCTCCAAGTGCCCGTCCGGGGACGTGAAGAAGGAGTCGCACGCGGTCAGCGAGATCGACCCCGCGACCGGCGCGACCAAGTGGACCTACAAGCTCCCGCTCACGTGGGAGGTCGACCGGGTCTACTCCGTCGACCCGCTGGTGGTCTCCACGATCCAGCGCAACGACGACACCGACAAGAAGAAGTGGTCGATCTTCACGCTGACCTCGGGCGGCAAGCTGCGCTCGCAGATGCACGCGGGCGGCTCCGACCGGTTCTCGCCGAGCTGTGGCGGCACCTTCGTCGTCTTCGGCAAGAACCTCCAGGGCTGCACCGGTGTCGCCGCCGACGCGAACACCTTCTACATGGCGACCGACAGCGAGTACGGCAAGTCCAACGAGGTCGTCGCCTTCGACCTGAACTCCGGCAACGTCAAGTGGCGTGCCAAGGCGCCCGCCGAGCAGGCCATGCAGCCGCTGCGGATGGAGGGTTCCGACGTGCTGGTGTACGTCGAGCCCAAGTACGGCAAGGGCAGCGCGGTCGCGACCCTCGCCCCGACGGGCGGCGCGCCGAAGGTGCTGATCCAGGGCCAGGCCGGGCTCGCGTCGATGGAGAGCTCCTTCTACGACGCCGCCTACGCGTACTCCGGCGGGACCTTCGTGATCGCCGCCGGCCGGATCTCCGCCGCCAACGACAAGGCGGAGAAGGAGACCAAGTCGATGATGGCCTACGGCAAGTGACGTCCCGGGTGGTACGGCACGGCGGCCCGTCCGCCGGTGCCGTGCCACCCGCGTCGTCGTTCCCCGCCGGTGAGGCCGTCCCCGTGACGCCCCGTCCCGCCCGCCCCGCCGTCCCCTCCCCGACCCTTCCGAGGTACGTACGTCATGACGCAGCCGCCGCCCCCGCCGAACCAGCCCCCCGGGCCGCCGCCGGGCGGCTTCGGGGCACCGCAGGACCCCCCGCCGGGTGGGTTCGGCGCGCCGCAGGACCCCCAGCCCGGCGCCTACGGCACCCCGCCGCCGCCCGGTCAGCCGGGTCAGCCGGGGTACGGATACCCGCAGCAGCCCGGCCAGCCGGCGGTGCCGCCGCCGTACGGTTACCCGCAGGACGGCTATCCGCAGGGCCAGCAGCCGCCGCAGCCGCCCACCATGCCGCAGCCGCCGCAGCAGTACGGCTACCCGCAGCAGCAGCAGCCGCAGTTCCCCACGCAGCCGATGCGGCCCATGCCGGCGGCGGGCCAGCCGGCGCCCGGCGGGCGCAAGAAGCTGTCGACGCAGATGCGGATCGTCGTCGCGGCGGCCGCCGCGGTCGTCCTGCTCGTCGGCGGCGGCCTGATCTACGCGAACACCGGCGGCGACAAGCCCGCCGACCCGCAGGCCACGTCCGGCGGGGCCGCCGGCGGCGGCACGGGCGGCGAGAAGGGCGGCTCGGGCGGCGTGGACGGGCCCGGCAAGGAGAAGGCCCCGGCCGACCCGAAGTCGACGCTCGCGTTCAAGCTGGACCTGCCGCGGGTCCAGGACGTCACCGACACCTCCGGCTCCTGGCTCACGGACACCACGTACGTGAAGGCGGGCCTGAACTCGGTCGTCGGCTACGACCCGGCCAAGGGCTCGGTCAAGTGGACCCTGCCGCTGACCGGTCAGATCTGCGGCGCCTCGGCCCACATGACGAACGACCACAAGGTGCCGATCCTCTTCGAGGCGTCCAAGCGGGCCGCCCCGCGCTTCTTCCAGCCCTGCACCGAGGTCGGCCTGGTCGACCTCACGACCGGCAGGCTGGTGTGGTCCACCTCGATCACCGGCGGCACCGCCGGCGACAAGAAGGCCACCTTCACCGAGGTCACCGTGCACGACCGGACGGTCGCGGCCGGCGGCCTCGACGGCGGCGCGGGCTTCGACATCGCCAACGGCAACCCGCGCTGGAAGCCGCAGGCCAACGCCGACAGCTGCGAGGACGCGGGCTACGGCGGCGGCGCCGGCCTGGTCGCGGTCCGCAGGTGCGGCACGTACGACGACCCGACCGTCAGCATCCAGACCCTCGACCCGATGTCCGGCGCCCCGCGGTCGGAGTACAAGATGCCCCGCGGTGTCGACTTCGCGTCCGTCGTCTCCAGCAAGCCGCTCGTCGTCGCGGCCGAGGTCGGCGACGTCGAGGGCGACGGCAGCGGCATCTCGGACTTCTTCTCCATCGACGAGAAGACCGGCAAGCTGAAGGCCAAGATCACGGCCGACCCGCAGCGCTACGCGGGCCGCTGCCGCTCCAGCCGGGTCGAGGGCTGCACCCAGCTCGCCGTCGGCAACAACAAGCTGTACGTGCCGACCGAGAAGCACGAGGGCAGCACCGGCGAGTACGGCGACGAGACCAACGAGATCGTCGCCTTCGACCTCGACAACGGCCGGCTGGCCCCGGAGAAGGCCGACGCGGGCGACCGCTACACCCTGATGCCGCTGCGCATGGACGGCGGCAACCTCATCGCGTACAAGCTGCCCCCGTACAACAAGGGCGGCGAGATCGTCTCCATCGACGGCGGCTCGATGAAGTCGACCGTGCTGATGAAGAACCCGGACCAGAAGGAGATCCGGGACGCCGAGACGAGCTTCAACGCCCCCAGTGCCGAGTACCTGTACGGCAACGGGCACTTCTTCGTCGCGGACACCCTGATCAGCAAGAAGCCGATCGGCAAGGAGTACCTGGTCGTCGCCTTCTCGGCGGCCGGCTGACCGTACGCACACCCGTACAGCCACCCCTGGGGGACGGCCGGACGGACTCAGGGCCCCTCCCACCGCGGGAGGGGCCCCTCGTGTTTCCCGGACCTGCGCCGGATCCGGCCCGCGGCCGGCCGATGCCCGCGAACAGGGCGGAGACGGGCGGGGGAGTGTGTACCGTGCCGGGTCCAGGGGCCGGGGGCGGCCTGGCCCGGGGAGGGGAGGACCGATGGGGGTTCGGCTCATGGTGGTCGACGACCACCGTCTGCACGCGGAGGCGCTGGCCTCGGCGCTCAAGCTGCGCGGGCACCGGGTGCTCGCCGCGGCGGCGCCGGTCGCGGGGGCCGCGGACCTGGTGGTGAGCCGCGCGCCGGAGGTCTGTCTGCTCGGCACCTCGCGGCCCGCCGAACCGGGCGTCTTCGATCCGGTCGTACGGATCCGGCGCGAGCGCCCGCAGACCGCCGTCGTCGTGCTCGGCCCGGTGCCGTCGCCGCGCGGCATCGCCGCCGCGTTCGCGGCCGGTGCGGCCGGGTACGTCCGGCACGACGAGCGCATCGAGGGGGTCGAGCGCGCCCTGGTGAAGGCCCGGGCGGGCGAGTCGGCGGTGGCGCCGCAGCTCCTCCAGGCCGCGTTCGCCGAGCTGCTGCACCCGGCGGCGCAGCCCGACGACGAGGGGCAGCGGCTGCTGCGGCTGCTGACCCCGCGCGAGGCGGAGGTGCTGGTCCGGGTGGCGGAGGGCGAGGACACCCGGGGGATCGCGGCGGGCATGGCGATCGCGCCGAGTACGGCGCGCACGCATGTGCAGCGGGTGCTGATGAAGCTGGGCGTCGGGTCCCGCCTGGAGGCGGCGGCGCTGGCGGCGCGGACGGGGCTGCTCGACCGGGTGCCGGCCCCGGCGGGTGTGGGCGGCGGCGCGGGCGTCGGGAGCCTGGGCGGCGTAGGCGGCGTGGGTCTGGGGGGCGCCTCGGCGGCGCGCGGCTGATGCCCCGGTGCGGTCGTACCGGGGTGAGTGTTGCGCGGTGATGTTGGATTGTGGTTTTTTATGAAGGGTTCTGTTCGATGGAGGCCCCGCCGTGAAGAAGCCCGCCGTGAAGAAGACCGTCACCCACCTCGCCGACGGGCGCGAACTCGTCTACTTCGACGCCCACGACGACACCGTCCGCGACGCCGCCGACCCGCGCCCCCTCACGCCCGTCACCTCGGCCTCCGAGATCCGCCACGACCCGCTCCTCGACGAGCACGTCGCCATCGCCTCGCACCGCCAGGGCCGCACCTACCACCCGCCCGCCGACAGCTGCCCGCTCTGCCCCTCCACCGGCGACCGGCACAGCGAGATCCCCGCGGACGCGTACGACGTCGCCGTCTTCGAGAACCGCTTCCCCTCCCTCTCCGGCGACAACGGCCGCTGCGAGGTCGTCTGCTTCACCTCCGACCACACCGCCTCCTTCGCCGACCTCACCGAGGAGCGGGCCGCCCTCGTCGTCGCCGCCTGGACCGACCGCACCGCCGAACTCGCCGCCCGCCCCGGCGTCCGGCAGGTCTACTGCTTCGAGAACCGCGGCACCGAGATCGGCGTCACCCTCGCCCACCCCCACGGCCAGATCTACGCCTTCCCCTTCACCACCCCGCGCACCGCGACCATGCTGCGCGCCGCCGCCGCGCACCGCGCGCGTACCGGCCGCAATCTCTTCGACGACGTCCTCGCGCGCGAGCGGGCCGGTGAACGGGTCGTCCTGGCCGGCGAGCACTGGACCGCGTTCGTGCCGTACGCCGCCCGCTGGCCCTACGAGGTCCACCTCTACCCGCACCACCGGGTCCCCGACCTCACCGCCCTCGGCGACGACGCCCGCGCCGAACTTCCGGGCCTCTACCTCGAATTGCTGCGCCGCTTCGACCGCCTCTTCGGGCCCGACGCCCCGCCCACCCCGTACATCTCCGCCTGGCACCAGGCCCCCGCCGACGCCCGCGACGAGTTCGCCCTGCACCTGGAGCTTTTCACCGTCCGCCGAGCCTCTGGCAAGCTGAAGTACCTCGCGGGCACCGAATCCGGGATGGGCGCCTTCATGAACGACGTCTCACCGGAGTCCGCGGCCGACAGACTCCGAGAGGTGGCAAGCAGTTGAGTAAGTACCTGGTGACGGGTGGAGCCGGCTACGTGGGCAGCACGGTCGCCACGCACCTGCTGGAGGCGGGACACGAGGTCACCGTCCTCGACGACCTCTCCACCGGCTTCCGCGAAGGCGTCCCCGCCGGCGCGACGTTCATCGAGGGCCGCATCCAGGACGCCGCGCGCTGGCTCGACTCCTCGTACGACGGCGTCCTGCACTTCGCCGCGTACTCGCAGGTCGGCGAATCCGTCGTCAAGCCCGAGAAGTACTGGGACAACAACGTCGGCGGCACCATGGCCCTCATCGCCGCCATGCGCGACGCCGGCGTCCGGCAGCTGGTCTTCTCGTCGACCGCCGCCACCTACGGCGAGCCGCAGAGCGTGCCGATCACCGAGTCCGCGCCCACCGCGCCGACCAACCCGTACGGCGCCAGCAAGCTCGCCGTCGACCACATGATCACCGGCGAGTGCGCCGCGCACGGCCTCGCCGCCGTCTCCCTGCGCTACTTCAACGTCGCCGGCGCCTACCACGAGTGCGGCGAGCGGCACGACCCCGAGTCGCACCTCATCCCGCTCGTCCTCCAGGTCGCCCTCGGCAAGCGCGCCGCCATCAACGTCTACGGCGACGACTACCCGACGCCCGACGGCACCTGCGTCCGCGACTACATCCACGTCGCCGACCTCGCCGAGGCGCACCTCGCCGCGCTCGGCGCGATGAAGCCCGGCGAGCACCAGATCTGCAACCTCGGCAACGGCAACGGCTTCTCCGTCCGCGAGGTCATCGAGACCGTCCGCAAGGTCACCGGGCACCCCGTGCCCGAGGTCATGGCCGAGCGCCGCGCCGGCGACCCGGCCGTGCTCGTCGCCTCCGCCGACGCCGCGCGCGAGCGGCTCGGCTGGACGCCGTCCCGCGCCGACCTCGCGGGCATCGTCGAGGACGCGTGGGCGTTCGCGCGGAAGCAGGAAAAGGAACAGGAGTAGGGATACGCATGAGGATCGCGGCAGAGTTCGACGCGCTGTACGGGGCCCGGCCCGAAGGAGTCTGGGCCGCGCCCGGACGCGTCAACCTCATCGGTGAGTACACCGACTTCAACGAGGGCTTCGTGCTCCCGCTGGCTCTGCCGCACACCGCCGTGGCCGCCGTCTCCCGCAGGGACGACGGCGTGCTGCGGCTGCATTCCCGGGACGTCGAGGGCGGTGTGGTGGAGGCCCGGGTCGACGCGCTCGCGCCCGGCTCCGTGAGCGGCTGGGCCGCGTACCCCGCCGGGGTCGTCTGGGCCCTGCGCGACGCCGGACACCCCGTCGGCGGCGCCGACGTCCACCTCGCCTCCACCGTGCCCACCGGCGCCGGACTCTCCTCCTCCGCCGCCCTCGAAGTCGTCACCGCGCTCGCCCTCGACGAGCTGTACGGACTCGGCCTCGGCCGCCCCGAACTCGCCGTGCTCGCCCAGCGCGCCGAGAACGCCTTCGTCGGCGTGCCCTGCGGCGTCATGGACCAGATGGCCTCCGCGTGCGCCACCGAAGGCCACGCGCTGTTCCTCGACACCCGCGACCTGACATATCGACAGGTGCCCTTCGACCTCGCCGCCGACGGACTGCGGCTCCTCGTCGTCGACACCCGCGTGAAGCACGCGCTCGGAGACGGCGCGTACGCGGAGCGGCGCGCCGGTTGCGAAGCGGGCGCGCGGGCGCTCGGGGTGCGGACGCTGCGCGACGTGAGCATCACGCAACTGGACGACGCGCTGCGGAAGTTGGAGGGAGCGGCGGAATCGGTACGGCGCTGCGTCCGGCACGTCGTCACCGACAACGACCGCGTCGCACGCGTCATCGCGCTCCTCGACGGCGGCGACCCGCGCGCCGTCGGAGCGCTGCTCGTCGAAGGACACACGTCCCTGCGGGACGACCTGCGGGTGTCCTGCCCCGAGTTGGACCTGGTGGTCGAGGCGGCGGTCGAGGCCGGGGCGCTGGGGGCGCGGATGACGGGGGGCGGGTTCGGGGGGTCCGCGGTGGTGCTCGTGGAGTCGGAGCGGGCGGACGCGGTGTCGGCGGCGGTGACCGGCGCGTTCGCCGGCGCGGGGTACGGGGTGCCGGGGGTCTTCGCGGCGGTGCCGGCCGCGGGGGCGCGGCGCGTGGGCTGAGGGGCCGCGGCCGCCCGCCGTCTTCGCTGGTGGGGAGTGGGTGGGGGTTGCGGGTGTCGGGGGTGGGGTGTGTGGAGGGTGGGGGACTTCCGGGAATTCGCCTCGGGCGGGTGCGGGCTGCTTGTACGTTGGTCGTGGCATCGGTGGGGGCCGGTGCTGATCAGGGGTATCGAGACCCGCCGGGTACGGCGCCCGGGGCGGGGTAACTGTCAGGGCACGGCGGCGGCCGTGTGAACCGACGGGCCCGCCGCTCCCGGTGCCGTGCCCGCGCCGGGCCGTACCTCGACCATTCTTGGGGGTGTCCGTGGCCCGAATCCGGGTTCTGGTGGTGGACGACCATCGCGTGTTCGCCGAATCGCTGGCCGCCGCCCTCGCGGCGGAGCCCGACGTCGACGTCGCCGCCGCGGGGAGCGGGGCCGCCGCGCGGCGTGCGCTGGACCGGGCCGCGGCCGAGGGGCGGCGGTTCGACGTGCTGCTCGTCGACGCCGATCTGGGCGGGGCCGACGGGGTCGCGCTGGTCGCGGAGCTGCGCGAGGGCCGCCCGTCGCTGCGGGTCGTGGTGCTCGCCGAGAAGGACGACGCCCCGCGCGCCGCGCTCGCCCTGCAGAACGGGGCCTCCGGCTGGGTCGCCAAGGACTGCTCGCTGCAGCGCCTGCTCGCGGTCGTCCGCGGCGTCCTGCGGGACGAGACGCATCTGCCGCCCGCCCTGCTCACCGGCGTCCTGCGCGAGCTGACCGAGGCCCGCCGGCACCGCACGGAGAGCGAGCGGCTCGTCGAGGCGCTCACGCCGCGCGAGCGGGAAGTACTGCGCTGCATGGTGGCGGGACTGGGGCGCAAGGCCGTCGCCGAGCGCCTGTTCCTGTCCCCGCACACCGTACGGACGCACATGCAGAACGTGCTGGGGAAGCTGGGCGTCCACTCCACGCTGGCCGCGGTGGCGCTGGCCCGGCGGGCCGGGGTCGGGCCCGTGGAGGACGTCGCCTCCTGACCCGGCCGGCCGCGGTCAGATCGGGGTGTTGTCGAACGGGGCCGTCAACTGGCGCAGCAGGCTGGCCAGTTCGGTGCGTTCCGCGGGGGCCAGACGGGCCAGGATGGCGCGTTCCTGGGCGAGCAGGCCGGCCAGGGACTGGTCGGCGCGGTCGCGGCCCTCGGGGGTCAGGCGGACCAGCACGCCGCGCCGGTCGCTCGGGTCGGGGAGCCGTTCGACCAGGCCCTTCTTGGTGAGGCGGTCGATCCGGTTGGTCATCGTGCCCGAGGTGACCAGGGTCTGGGTGAGCAGCTGGCCGGGGGAGAGCTGGTAGGGCGCGCCGGCGCGGCGCAGCGACGTGAGGACGTCGAACTCCCAGGGCTCCAGCTGGTGCTCGGAGAAGGCGAGCCGACGGGCGCGGTCGAGGTGGCGGGCCAGCCGGGAGACGCGGCTGAGCACCTCGAGCGGTTCCACGTCGAGGTCGGGGCGCTCGCGGCGCCATGCAGCGACCAGTCGGTCGACCTCGTCCTCCATGACGATCAGTGTAGAGGGTCTGTTGACGTAAAGTCTCTTCAGGCCGAGTATCTTGACGTCAAGATATAGAATGGCGGAGTGCGGGGAAGGGACCGGGCCGGGACTACCCGTTCCGTTTCGGTCATTCGTTCCAGCGAGGGGACTTCGACAATGCGTTCCGTGGACTCCGCCGCACCAACGTGGGACCCACAGCAGTACCTGCGGCATTCGGAACACCGCACCCGGCCGTTCCTCGATCTGCTCGCACGAATACCGCGCCTGCCCAGCCAAGAACGGCCCGCCCGCATCGCCGACATCGGATGCGGTCCGGGCAACGTCACCGCTCTGCTCGCCGACCGCTGGCCGGACGCCCACATCACCGGCTTCGACCTGTCGTCCGAAATGCTGGAGCAGGCCGAGAAGGACTGGTCCGGCACCACCGCCGGCGGCGGCTGGCTCGACTTCCGGCTCGCCGACGCGGCGCACTGGACGCCCGACGAGCCGTACGACCTGATCGTCTCCAACGCCGCCCTGCAATGGGTGCCCAACCATCCCGAGTCCCTGCCCGCCTGGGTCGCCGGCCTCAGGCCCGGCGGCACGCTGGCCTTCCAGGTCCCCGGCAACTTCACCTCGCCCAGCCACGCCCTCCTCGGCGAACTGTGCGAGACCCCCGAATGGCGCGGCCGGGTCGGCGACCAGGGCCGGCGGTTCGTCCACATCCTGGAACCCGCCGAATATCTGCACCGGCTGTCCGGGCTGGGATACGGCGTGGACGTGTGGGAGACCACGTACCACCAGATGCTGACCGGCGAGGACCCCGTCCTCGACTGGGTCAAGGGCACCGCCCTGCGGCCCGTCCTCACCGCCCTCGGCGACGACCAGGCCGCCGTCGACGCCTTCCTCGCCGCGTACCGGGAGCGGCTGCGCGAGGCCTACCCGCCCGGCCCGTACGGCACCGCCTTCCCGTTCCGCAGGATCTTCGCCCTCGTCCGGAAGGCCTTCTAGATGCTCGTCGCCCTCGACCACGTCCAGCTCGCCGCCCCCGCCGGCAGCGAACCGCGGCTGCGCGCCTACTACGAGGGTGTGCTCGGGATGACCGAGATCCCGAAGCCGCCCGTCCTCGCCGCCCGGGGCGGCTGCTGGTTCGCCGCCGCCGACGGCGCCGTCCAGGTGCACGTGGGTGTGGAGGCCGACTTCAGACCGGCCCGCAAGGCCCACCCCGGCCTGCGGGTCAGCGGCATCGACGCGTTCGCCGCGCGGGTCGCCGCGCACGGCGGCGCCGTCGTCTGGGACGACCACCTGCCCGGGCACCGGCGGTTCTACTCCGAGGACCCCGTCGGCAACCGGCTGGAGTTCCTCGAACCCGTGGAGTGAGGGCGGGGTGGGGCGGCGCGGTACCCGCGCGCCCCACCCGTACCGCTCAGCTCTTGCGGTGGCCTATCAGCCGCGGCTTCTGCTCCAGACCGTCGAGGCCGTGCCAGGCCAGGTTCACCAGATGCGCGGCGACCTCCGCCTTCTTCGGCTTGCGCACGTCCAGCCACCACTGGCCGGTCAGCGCCACACTGCCCACCAGCGCCTGCGCGTACAGCGGCGCCAGCTTCGGGTCGAAGCCCCGGGCCTTGAACTCCAGACCCAGGATGTCCTCCACCTGCGTGGCGATGTCGCTGATCAGCGACGCGAACGTGCCCGTCGACTGCGCCACCGGCGAGTCCCGCACCAGGATCCGGAAGCCGTCCGTGTACCGCTCGATGTAGTCGAGGAGCGCGAACGCCGCCTGTTCCAGCAGCTCGCGCGGGTGGCCCGCGGTCAGCGCCCCGGTCACCATGTCGAGCAGCTGGCGCATCTCCCGGTCGACCACGACCGCGTACAGGCCCTCCTTGCCGCCGAAGTGCTCGTACACCACCGGCTTGGACACCCCGGCCTTCGCCGCGATCTCCTCCACCGACGTGCCCTCGAAGCCCTTCGCCGCGAAAAGGGTGCGACCGATGTCGAGGAGCTGTTCCCGGCGCTCCGCGCCCGTCATCCTCACCCGGCGGCCGCGCCGGGGCTTCTGCTCGTTCGTACCGCTGGTACCGCCGTCGATCGCCACATCCTCCATCATGCCGCGTCAGTGGCCGGAGACCGGCGCCGGGCGGCGATCCGCTCCGCGCCCGGCCAGCGCACGTCGTACGCCCAGCCGAGCCGCTCGCACCAGCGGATCAGGCGCGCGCTGGAGTCGACCTGGCCGCGCAGCACCCCGTGCCGGGCCGCCGTCGGGTCCGCGTGGTGCAGGTTGTGCCAGGACTCGCCGCACGACAGGACCGCCAGCCACCACACGTTGCCCGACCGGTCCCGCGACTTGAACGGACGCTTGCCCACGGCGTGACAGATCGAGTTGATCGACCAGGTGACGTGGTGCAGCAGCGCCACCCGGACCAGTGAGCCCCAGAAGAACGCCGTGAACGCGCCCCACCACGACATCGTCACCAGCCCGCCGACCAGCGGCGGCACCAGCAGCGAGACCAGCGTCCACAGCACGAACTGGCGGGAGATGCGGCGGATCACCGGGTCCTTGATCAGATCGGGCGCGTACGTGTGCTGCGACGTCTGCTCCTCGTCGAACATCCAGCCGATGTGCGCCCACCACAGGCCCTTCAGCAGCGCCGGCACCGTCTCGCCGTACCGCCACGGCGAATGCGGGTCGCCCTCCGCGTCCGAGAACCGGTGGTGCTTGCGATGGTCCGCCACCCACCGCACCAGCGGCCCCTCGACCGCCAGCGACCCCATGACCGCCAGCACGATCCGCAGCGGCCGCTTCGCCTTGAACGACCCGTGCGTGAAGTAGCGGTGGAAGCCGATCGTGATGCCGTGGCAGCCGATGTAGTACATCGCCGTCATCAGGCCCAGATCCAGCCAGCTCACCCCCCAGCCCCAGGCCAGCGGCACCGCCGCGACCAGGGCGGCGAAGGGAACCGTGATGAACAGCAGCAGCGTGATCTGCTCGATCGACCGCTTGCTGTCCCCGCCCAGCGTGGCGGACGGCCCGGCCTGGCCGGCGGCGGGCGAGGCGGTCCGCTCGGACGCGGACGTCACCTCGGGGGTTGTGGTCATGACGGTCCCCTGGGGAGATGAGGGTGAGGGGGTGGGTAAGGGTGAAACGCTGAAACGCTGAAACGTCACGAGGCTACGGCTCCGTAACCTACGGCGTCGTAAGTATGGCAGCGCCTCCCCGTCCGGCAAGACCGCCAAACCCGGGGTATGGCCCGTGCGGCGCACCCGGACACCTATCCTGGGTGCGCCGGACAGCGCGGTCCGCAAGCCTGCAGAACCCCTCCAGACGTGCTCAAACACTGCAAGGAGCCACACCTGTGAGCAGTGCCGACCAGACCTCCACCGCCAGCTCCGAGCTGCGCTCCGACATCCGCCGACTGGGCGACCTGCTGGGCGAGACGCTCGTCCGCCAGGAGGGTCACGCCCTCCTGGAACTCGTCGAGAAGGTCCGCCGCCTCACCCGCGAGGACGGCGACGCCGCCGCCGAGCTGCTGCGCGGAGTCGAACTCGAGACCGCCGCCCAGCTGGTGCGCGCGTTCTCCACGTACTTCCATCTCGCCAACGTCACCGAACAGGTGCACCGCGGCCGCGAGCTGCGCGACAAGCGCGCCGCCGAGGGCGGACTGCTCGCCCGGACGGCGGACATGCTCAAGGACGGCGACGCCGACCACGTCCGCGCCACCATCCGCAACCTCAACGTGCGGCCGGTCTTCACCGCCCACCCGACCGAGGCCGCCCGGCGCTCCGTCCTCAACAAGCTGCGCCGCATCGCCGCCCTCCTCGACACCCCCGTCATCGAGGCCGACCGGCGCCGCCACGACCTGCGGCTCGCCGAGAACATCGACCTCATCTGGCAGACCGACGAACTGCGCGTCGTCCGCCCCGAGCCCTCCGACGAGGCCCGCAACGCCATCTACTACCTCGACGAACTGCACGCCGACGCCGTCGGCGACGTCCTTGAGGACCTGGCCGCCGAACTGGAACGCGTCGGCTTCGAGCTGCCCGCCGGCACCCGCCCGCTCACCTTCGGCACCTGGATCGGCGGCGACCGCGACGGCAACCCCAACGTCACCCCCCAGGTCACCTGGGACGTGCTGATCCTCCAGCACGAGCACGGCATCACCGACGCCCTCGAACTCGTCGACTTCCTGCGCGGGCTGCTCTCCAACTCCATCCGGTACGCCGGCGCCACCGAGGAACTCCTCGAATCCCTCCAGGCCGACCTCGAACGACTGCCCGAGATCAGCCCCCGCTACAAGCGCCTCAACGCCGAGGAGCCCTACCGGCTCAAGGTCACCTGCGTCCGCCAGAAGCTCCTCAACACCCGCGACCGCCTCGCCAAGGGCACCCCCCACCAGGAGGGCCGCGACTACCTCGGCACCGACGAGCTGCTCCGCGACCTCACCCTCGTCCAGACCTCCCTGCGCGAGCACCGCGGCGGCCTGTTCGCCGACGGCCGGATGGACCGCACCATCCGCACGCTCGCCGCCTTCGGCCTCCAGCTCGCCACCATGGACGTCCGCGAGCACGCCGACGCCCACCACCACGCCCTCGGCCAGCTGTTCGACCGGCTGGGCGAGGAGTCCTGGCGCTACGCCGACATGCCCCGCGAGTACCGGCAGAAGCTCCTCGCCAAGGAACTGCGCTCCCGCCGCCCGCTCGCCCCCACCCCGGCGCCCCTCGACGCCGCCGGCCAGAAGACCCTCGGCGTCTTCCAGACCGTCGGCCGCGCCCTCGGCGTCTTCGGCCCCGACGTCATCGAGTCGTACATCATCTCCATGTGCCAGGGCGCCGACGACGTCTTCGCCGCCACCGTCCTCGCCCGCGAGGCCGGCCTGATCGACCTGCACGCCGGCTGGGCGAAGATCGGCATCGTCCCCCTCCTGGAGACCACCGACGAGCTCAGGGCCGCCGACGTCATCCTCGACGACATGCTCGCCGACCCCTCGTACCGCCGCCTCGTCTCCCTGCGCGGCGACGTCCAGGAGGTCATGCTCGGCTACTCCGACTCCTCGAAGTTCGGCGGCATCACCACCTCCCAGTGGGAGATCCACCGCGCCCAGCGCCGGCTGCGCGACGTCGCCCACCGCTACGGCGTACGGCTCCGCCTCTTCCACGGCCGCGGCGGCACCGTCGGCCGCGGCGGCGGCCCCTCCCACGACGCCATCCTCGCCCAGCCCTGGGGCACCCTGGAGGGCGAGATCAAGGTGACCGAGCAGGGCGAGGTCATCTCCGACAAGTACCTCATCCCGTCGCTCGCCCGCGAGAACCTCGAACTGACCGTCGCGGCCACCCTGCAGGCCTCCGCCCTGCACACCGCGCCCCGCCAGTCCGACGAGGCCCTCGCCCGCTGGGACGCCGCCATGGACACCGTGTCCGACGCGGCCCACGGTGCGTACCGGCGGCTCGTCGAGGACCCCGACCTGCCCGCGTACTTCTTCGCCTCCACCCCCGTCGACCAGCTCGCCGACCTCCACCTCGGCTCCCGGCCGTCCCGCCGCCCCGACTCCGGCGCCGGCCTCGACGGACTGCGCGCCATCCCCTGGGTGTTCGGCTGGACCCAGTCCCGGCAGATCGTCCCCGGCTGGTACGGCGTCGGGGCGGGCCTCAAGGCCCTGCGCGAGGCCGGCCTCGACGCCGTCCTCGGCGAGATGTACGACCGCTGGCACTTCTTCCGCAACTTCGTCTCCAACGTCGAGATGACGCTGGCCAAGACCGACCTGCGGATCGCCCGCCACTACGTCGACACCCTCGTCCCCGACGACCTGCGGCACGTCTTCGAGACCATCGAGGCCGAACACGCCCTCACCGTCGCCGAGGTGCTCAAGGTGACCGGCGGGCAGCGGCTGCTCGACTCCAACCCCGTCCTGCAGCAGACCTTCGCCATCCGCGACGCCTACCTCGACCCGATCTCGTACCTCCAGGTCGCCCTGCTCGACCGTCAGCGGTCCGCCGCCGAGGCCGGGACCGAGCCCGACCCGCTGCTCGCCCGGGCGCTGCTGCTCACCGTGAACGGTGTGGCGGCGGGCCTGCGCAACACCGGCTGAGTCCCGTCCGGTCCCGTATACGCACGTGCCCCCGTGGAGCGATCCACGGGGGCACATGCGTGACGGGCTCCGTCAGGACGTCACCACGTCAGGCGGTAGGCCATGAAGTGGTGCGTCATCAGGTGGTACGCCATCAGGTGGTACGCCGTCAGTGCTGCTGGGCCTTCTTGCGGCGGCTCACCAGGAAGGCACCGGCGGCCGCGAGGACGACGGCCACACCGGCGATGATGCCGACCGGAGCGCTGGAACCGGTCTCGGCCAGGTCGCCCTCGGTCTTGCCGTTGTCGCCACCGGTCGAGCTCGAACCGTTGTCGCCACCGGCGCTGCCGGCGGGCGACGTGGTGGACGGCGCCGGGGAACCGGGGGTCTCACCGGGGGTGCCCGGCGTCTCGCCCGGGGTGCTCGGGGTCACGCCCGGGGTGCCCGGCGTCTCGCCCGGCGTACCGGGGGTCTCGCCGGGGGTGCCGGGCGTCTCGCCCGGGGTGCCCGGGGTCTCGCCGGGAGTACCCGGCGTCTCGCCCGGGGTGCCGGGGGTCTCGCCCGGCGTGCCCGGCTCGGTACCTTCGCAGTCGACCCAGAAGACCTTCTGCTTGGCCTTGCCGTTCTCGCCGTCGAAGTTCCAGAACAGCTTGTAGTGGCCGTTCGGCAGCGAGATGTCCTGGGTGCGCCCGTGGCCGGAACCGTCCAGCGTGAGCGAACCCGAGGTGCCCTCGAGGTCCTTGGTCGGGGCCCAGCCCTTGATGGTCCAGTCGACCTTCTGGGCGCCGTCGAACTTGAAGCCGTCGAGGTAGAACGTGCAGACGTGCGGCTCGTTCTTCATGAGCTCTTCGCCCGTCTTGGCATCGTGGATCTTCACGGTGCCGTTGTCCCCGGGCTTGCCGTTGCCACCGGGCTTTCCGGTGGCGGAGGCCATCGGAGCGAGCATCAGGGAGGCCGCGGTGACGGTGCTGACCACCGTGGCGGCGGATATGAGGGAACGTCGCATAGGGCTGCTGTCCATCTGAGAGACGAATGGGAGAGGTGCCGTGAGGGGGTGGCGGGGGCAGCCTATCCATCGCTTTAAGTCACGCTTAACCCAAGGGTCGATGACTATTCGGTCGAAAGATCCCAATCCCCGCCGAAACAGCCCAGGTAACGCGTACGGAACGGCCTCTTCCGGCCTCTTCCGGCCACTTCGCCCGTCCCTGACGGCCCTACAGCAGGAAGAACGCCCCCAGCAGCACCGCCGCACCCGCCCCCGCGAACGACCACGCCGTCCGCACCAGCCGCATCCCGCCCCCGATCAGCGGCGCCGCCAGCAGCAACGCACCGCCCAGCGGCAGCCACGCGTGCAGACCACCGCCCCAGCCCGCCCGCACCGCCTCGTCCGTCCCCGGCTTCACCACCACCGGCAGCGTCTCGCCCTTGTCCGCCGCCACCGAATGAACGATCGTCAGCGCCCGGCCGGACGACCCCTTGCCGTCCGGGACATAACGGCCGCTGCACGTCTCGTCATTGCAGCCGGTCACCGTCAGCGTCCCGCGCTCACGCCCCTGGGACAACAGCACATGCTGCGCCGTGCCCCACGACGACCACGCCCCCGCCACCAGCAGAAGCAGAACGACGAGGGCCACCACGGCATTACGAGCGAACGTCATGACCCGCGATCGTACAGCCGTACGGAACGGCTCCTACGAGTTGTACGCCGACTGCGCCCGCTCCAGGCCCTCCGTCACCAGGCACTCCACCGCGTCCGCCCCCCGGTCCACGAAGTAGTCCAGCTCCTTGCGTTCTGTCGACGAGAAGTCCTTCAGCACGAAGTCCGCCACCTGCATCCGCCCCGGCGGACGCCCGATCCCGAACCGCAGCCGGTGATAGTCCGGACCCATCGACTTCGTCATCGACTTCAGACCGTTGTGACCGTTGTCCCCGCCACCGATCTTCAGCCGCAGCACCCCGTAGTCGATGTCCAGCTCGTCGTGGATCGCCACGACCCGCGTCGTCGGCACCTTGTAGAAGTCCCGCAGCGCCGTCACCGGACCGCCCGACAGGTTCATGAACGACATCGGCTTCACCAGCACCACCCGGCGGCTCCC
Organism: Streptomyces laurentii; assembly: GCF_040635425.1. NCBI lineage: Bacteria > Bacillati > Actinomycetota > Actinomycetes > Kitasatosporales > Streptomycetaceae > Streptomyces > Streptomyces laurentii. The sequence continues at coordinate 29,664 of NZ_JBEYHT010000016.1, forward strand.
CGGCCCCATCGGACCGATCCGGCCCTCCAGCACCTGCGCCTGCGCCTTCTGCGCCCGCTTGAAGCTGCCGCCGATCCGCCCGGCCAGCAGATCCGCCACCATGAAGCCCACGTTGTGCCGGTTGCCCGCGTACTCCGGGCCCGGATTGCCGAGGCCGACGATCAGCCAGGGGGCGTTCGCGTCGTCCGTCATATGCGTCTCGTCTCCTCGTGTCCTCGTCTACACACCCGCGCACGCACCGGCATATGCCCGAAAGTGCGCGCGGGCAAGAGAAACGGGGTGACGGGCCCGGTGGGCCCCTCACCCCGTCACGTCAGGCAGAGCCTACGGCTCAGGCCTCGGCGGACTCGTCGCCCTCGGCCTCGGCGGCCGGCTCCTCGGCCTGCGCGGCCAGGACCTGCAGGACGACGGCGTCGGCGTCGGTCGCGAGGGAGACACCCTTGGGCAGGGTGATGTCCTTCGCCAGGACGGAGGCGCCGGCGTCCAGGCCCGCGATGGAGACCGTCACGGACTCGGGCAGGTGGGTGGCCTCGGCCTCGACGGAGAGCGTGTTCAGCACGTGCTCCAGCAGGTTGCCACCGACGGCCAGCTCGCCCTCGGCGACGACCGGGACCTCGACGGTGACCTTCTCGCCACGCTTGACCAGGAGAAGGTCGACGTGCTCGAGGGAGCCCTTCAGCGCGTCGCGCTGGGCGGCCTTCGGGATGGCGAGCTCGGAGCCCTGGCCCTCGATGTCCACGGAGAGCAGGACGTTCGGCGTACGCAGCGCCATGGTCAGCTCGTGGGCCGGGAGGGTGATGTGGACCGGCTCGGTCTTGTGGCCGTAGAGGACCGCGGGAACCTGGTCGGCACGGCGGATCTTGCGGGCGGCGCCCTTGCCGAACTCGGTGCGGATGCTGGCGGAGATCTTCACGTCGGACATGTGCACTCCTCGTAGTCAGATGACGGATGAGACTGTCACCCGGCCACGACCTGCACGATGGCCTGCTACGAAGAGCGCGTCGATAACGGACCGCCGGAACCCCGTACGACGCGCGTACGGCTCCGGCCTCCCTCGCCGAGCAACCTCGACAGTCTAGCCGCCCCCTCCGGCCCGCCCAAATGGATCTCCGGAGCGGTGTCAAGCGGGGGCGGGGCGGGGCGGGGCGGGCACGCGAAAGGGCCCGCCTCCGCCGTACGCGTCGCGGGGACGACGTACGAAGGAAGCGGGCCCGCCGCTCGGATCCTCGGCTCAGGGGATCCGGAAGGCTCAGTGCTCCTCGAACAGGCTCGTGACCGAACCGTCCTCGAAGACCTCGCGGACCGCGCGCGCGATCGTCGGCGCGATCGACAGGACCGTGATCTTGTCGAGCTCCAGCGAACCCGGGTCCGGCAGCGTGTCCGTGAACACGAACTCGCTCACCTTGGAGTTCTTCAGACGGTCCGCGGCCGGGCCGGACAGGATGCCGTGCGTGGCCGTCACGATGACGTCCTCCGCACCGTGCGCGAACAGGGCGTCCGCGGCGGCGCAGATCGTGCCGCCGGTGTCGACCATGTCGTCGACGAGGACACAGACGCGGCCCTTGACGTCACCGACGACCTCGTGGACGGTCACCTGGTTCGCGACGTCCTTGTCACGGCGCTTGTGCACGATCGCCAGCGGCGCGTCCAGACGGTCGCACCAGCGGTCCGCGACGCGGACCCGGCCGGCGTCCGGGGACACGATCGTGAGCTTCTTGCGGTCCACCTTGGTGCCGACGTAGTCCGCGAGGACCGGCAGCGCCGACAGGTGGTCCACCGGGCCGTTGAAGAAGCCCTGGATCTGGTCCGTGTGCAGGTCCACGGTCAGGATGCGGTCCGCACCGGCGGTCTTCATCAGGTCGGCGATGAGGCGGGCCGAGATCGGCTCGCGGCCGCGGTGCTTCTTGTCCTGACGGGCGTAGCCGTAGGACGGGATGATCACGGTGATGCTGCGGGCCGAGGCCCGCTTCAGCGCATCGACCATGATGAGCTGCTCCATGATCCACTTGTTGATCGGAGCCGTGTGGCTCTGGATCAGGAAGCAGTCCGCACCGCGCGCGGACTCCTGGAAGCGGACGTAGATCTCACCGTTGGCGAAGTCGAACGCCTTGGTCGGAACGAGACCGACACCCAGCTGGTGCGCGACCTCCTCGGCCAGCTCGGGGTGGGCGCGGCCGGAGAAGAGCATGAGCTTCTTCTCGCCGGTCGTCTTGATCCCGGTCACAGCACTGTCTCCTCGACGGGTTCTCTGGCCGCGATTACCCGCGCCTCGTACGCGTGTGCGAGCCAGCCGAATTTGTGTGCACGTATCACGGTACGCCGTGTCCGGCGCAGTCGTTTCCGGTCAGCTTTCGCCTGCGGACTTCTCCCCAGCCGCCTGAGCGGCCTGAGCGGCGGCGCTCCCCGGCCGCTTGCGGGCCACCCAACCCTCGATATTCCGCTGCTGGCCACGGGCGACGGCCAGCGCGCCCGACGGCACGTCCTTCGTGATCACGGATCCGGCGGCGGTGTAGGCACCGTCCCCGATAGTGACAGGAGCCACAAACATGTTGTCCGACCCCGTCTTGCAGTGGGACCCCACCGTGGTGTGGTGCTTCGCCTCACCGTCGTAGTTCACGAAGACGCTCGCCGCGCCGATGTTCGTGTACTCGCCGATCGTCGCGTCCCCCACGTACGACAGGTGCGGGACCTTCGTCCCCTCGCCGATCGTCGCGTTCTTCATCTCGACGTACGTACCGGCCTTGGCCTTCGCGCCCAGCGACGTCCCCGGACGCAGATACGCGTACGGGCCCACCATGGCGCCCTCGCCCACCGCGGCCGAGTCCGCCACCGTGTTGTCCACCCGCGCCCCGCGGCCCACCGTCGTGTCCGACAGGCGCGTGTTCGGGCCCACGACCGCGTCCTCCGCGACGTGCGTGGCACCGAGCAGCATCGTGTTCGGCAACACCGTCGCGTCCGGCTCGAACGTCACCGTCACGTCGACGAACGTCGACGCCGGGTCCACGACCGTCACGCCCGCCAGCATCGCCTGCTCCAGGAGCCGGCGGTTCAGCAGGACGCGCGCCTCGGACAGCTGCACCCGGTTGTTGATTCCCAGGATCTCCCGGTGGTCGCCGGCGACCGACGCGCCCACCCGGTGACCGTCCGCGCGCAGGATCCCCAGCACGTCGGTGAGGTACTCCTCGCCCTGACTGTTGTCCGTCCGCACCTTGCCCAGCGCGTCCGCGAGCAGCGCCCCGTCGAACGCGAACACCCCGGAGTTGATCTCCCGGATCGCCCGCTGCTCGTCCGTCGCGTCCTTGTGCTCCACGATCTCCGTCACGGCGCCCGTCGCGGCGTCGCGCACGATCCGGCCGTACCCGGTGGAGTCCGGCACCTCGGCCGTCAGCACCGTCACCGCGTTGCCGTCCGCCGCGTGCGTCGCCGCCAGCGCCTTCAGGGTCGCCCCGGACAGCAGCGGCGTGTCACCGCACACCACGACCACGGTGCCCTCGGGCGTACGGCCCAGCTCGTCGAGCGCGGTACGCACCGCGTGCCCGGTGCCCAGCTGCTTCTCCTGTACGGCGGTCCGCGTCCCCGCGTACCCCTCCTCCAGGTGCGCGGCCACCCGTTCCCGGGCGTGCCCCACGACCACGATCAGGTCCGCGGGCTCCAGCTCACGGGCGGCGGACACGACGTGCCCGACGAGCGACCGTCCTGCGATCTCGTGCAGGACCTTGGGGGTCTTCGACTTCATGCGGGTGCCCTCACCCGCTGCGAGGACGACGACGGCTGCCGGGCGATTGGCGCTCACGGATATGCCCTTCGGCTTCGGGTGTCGGACGTCCGCAGGATACCGGGGGGTATCGCCCGGGACATGAGTAAGGGCCCCGACCTGGAAGGGTCGGGGCCCGAACTGCGCAGCTCCCCTGCCAGGACTCGAACCCGGACATAGGACTCCAAAGGTCCCAGTGCTGCCGATTACACCACAGGGGATGGCGTATTGGGTCAATGCGGACATTAATCTTGGTCCGTTGATCCAGCGGCACCCACTATGCCGTACCAGGCGCCTTCGATGCGACGGTACAAGTCGGCCCCCTTCGTCACGCGGATCACCAGGCAGCCCCGGTAGTCCTCGCCCACGTTCTTCCGGACGGTCTTGGGGTTGTGCTTCTTGACGGTGGTCTTCTGGAGCCGGTCGACGTCCGTCCCGACGAGACCGGCCCAGTAGCGCTCGGCACCGGCGATGTCGGCGGTCGCGTGGATCATGACGCGGTAGCGAATACGGGCGGGTGTGATGCCCAGCAGGTGAAGCCAGGCGAGGTAGACGCGGATCATGCCCGGGTCGCTGTTGACGAAGAGGACGTCCTCCCGGCGCGCGTACGGCTTGTCCTTGGAACCCTCGGCCCAGTAAAGCCCGACGCCGATCAGGAAGAGCTCGCGGGGTGACAGGGAACCCACCTCCGCGGCGGCGCGTCCTTTGGCTTGTTTTCGTTCCTCGTCACGCGCGCTGCGCATGCGAGCCCGCCCCTCGTTCATGAGGGCGCGCTGTTCCTCGGGCGTGTAGCGGGGCTCCGGCTTCGGCAGGTCCCGTACCCACAGCGAGATCGAACTCTTCGAGCAGCCCAGTTCCAGCTGGATCTGGTCGTAGGTCCTGCCCTCCCGGCGCAGGGCGCGGGCGCGCTCGCGGAGGTCGTCCTTGGCGTTGGGGCGGCGGGTCCAGTCCGGTGGGGGTTCGCCTTTCACGAGGCGGTTGAGGAGGTCGTTGTTGTGGATCTTCAGGCGGTCGCGGATCTGGCGGAGGCTGAGGCCCTCGCGGCGCAGCGCGACGGCTTGGCGGCGGAGGTCCTCGAAGTCGGCGGGGTGGTCGGGTCCGGGGGTGGTGCGGCTCATGGGCTCAGATTCGTCCGGAATAGGGGAGTCCGGGTCGAATATTCGGGCGATTCGTTAGTTCGAGGGACTGGTGTGTGTGCGGGGTTGACGGGCGGCGCTCCGGGGGCGCCGGCGGGGGGAAAATCGGTGGCACCCGCCCGTAGGGTGGGTGCCATGACCGCAACGGGGGCAGATCAGGACGTGACGGGCGCGCGGGGCGCCCAGCGAAGCTGGTGGTGGTGGGGGAAGCGCCGCAGTGTGGCGCTGGATGTCGGGCTGGCCGTGGTGTCGGCGCTGGAATGCGGGGTGGAGGGGGTCGCGTTCGCGCACCGGGTGTCGCTGCCGGTGCCGCTGGGCGTGCTCGTCGGGCTGGCCGTGGGATCCGTACTGGTGGTGCGGCGGCGGTGGCCGATCACGGTCGTGCTGTTCTCGGTGGCGATGGCGCCGGCCGAGATGGGTTTCCTGATGGGGATCGTCGGTCTGTACACGCTGGCCGCGGCCGACGTGCCGCGGCGGTTCACGGCGGCGCTGGCGGGGATGTCGACGCTGGCGACGTTCGTGGTGATGGTGGCCCGGATGCGGGAGGACGTCGCCCAGGCCGATCTCGACCAGCAGGACTTCGATCCGAGCGGCTGGTACGTGCCGGTGGTGTCGGCGTTCATGACGCTCGGGCTGAACGCGCCGCCGGTGCTGTTCGGCCTCTACATAGGCGCGCGGCGGCGGCTGATGGAGTCGCTGCGGGAGCGGGCGGACAGCCTGGAGCAGGAGCTGTCGCTCCTCGCGGACCGGGCGGAGCAGCAGGCGCAGTGGGCGCGGCAGGAGGAGCGGCGGCGGATCGCCCGGGAGATGCACGACGTGGTGGCGCACCGGGTGTCGCTGATGGTGGTGCACGCGGCGGCGCTGCAGGCGGTGGCGCCGAAGGATCCGCAGAAGGCGGTGCGGAACGCGGCGCTGGTCGGGGACATGGGCCGGCAGGCGCTGACGGAGCTGCGGGAGATGCTGGGCGTGCTGCGGGAGGAGTCCCCGGCGGCGGGTCCGGCGGGTCCGGCCGGTCCGGCGGGCCGGGAGGCGCCGCCGCTGGCGGCGGTGGGCCGGGCGGCCGCGGCCGCGGCGGAGGCCGCGGTGTCGGTGGGGCCGGCGGGTCCGCAGGTGCCGGTGGGTTCGATGGGCCCTGGGGGTCCGGTGGGTCCGGTGACGGGTGCCGACGCGGTGGCCGAGGGGGTCGACGGGCCGCGGCTGGACGCGTTGGAGGCGCTGGTGGAGCAGTCGCGTCAGGCCGGCGCGCTGGTGGAGTTCGTGGTGATGGGCGAGGTGCGCGCGTACGGGCCGGCGGTGGAGCAGACGGCGTACCGGGTGGTCCAGGAGGCGTTGACGAACGTCCACAAGCACGCGGCGGGTGCCGAGGTGGTGGTGCGGCTCGCGCATCGCGGGGAGGAAGTGGCGATGCAGGTGGAGAACGGTCCGTCGGACGCGTCGGTGGTCGCCGCGGATCTGCCGAGCGGGGGCAACGGTCTGGTGGGGATGCGGGAGCGGGTGACCCGGCTGGGCGGGGTGTTCGTGTCGGGGCCGACGGACGCGGGCGGTTTCCGGGTGAGCGCGGTGCTGCCGGTTCCGGTGGGGGCGTGAGTCCCGTCGCGTCCTTGGGGCCGTGTCGTCGAGGCCTCGCTCCTGAGGCCTTGTCGTCGAGGACCCGTTCCTGAAGTCCCGATTCCCTGGGTCCCTGCCCCGACCGCCGCCCTTGACCCCCGGGTGTCCGGGCCCGCGGGTCAGGGGGCGGTGGTCAGGCGCGTGGGCTGGGTGCCGGTGACGAGGGTGGCGAGGGCGGCGTCGATGTCGCGGCCGAGGAACCAGTCGCCGGTGTGGTCGATGCTGTAGACGCGGCCTTCGGTGTCCATGGCGAGGATGGCGCGCTGCTCGCTGTTCTCGCCTTCCTCGCCGAGGGGGGCGAGTTCGGTGTCGAGGGCGCGGCCGAGGTCGCCGAGCGTACGGGCGAGGTGGAGGCCGGCGAGCGGGTCGAAGCGCAGCGGGGCGGGGGCTATCTGCCGGCCGTGCCCGGGGGGCGTGACGAGCAGTCCGCCGAATTCGGCCCAGGCTTCGACGACGGCGGGGAAGACGGCGTGCCGGTGGCCCGCGGGGGAGGTGTGGGCGCGGAGGGTGTCGGCCCACTCTTCGGCGAGCTTGATGTCCCAGCGGCCGGGTTGCCAGCCGGCCTCGCGGAGGGCGGCGTCGACGTTGACCGGGAAGCGGGTGCTGGTGAGGTCGGGCATGCGGGCGCGTTCAGCCGTTCTGCGTGGGGAGGGTGGGGGCGGTGCCGGCCGGGTCGACCGTACGGACGCCGAAGTGGGCGAGCATGGCGGCGCAGGAGCGGCAGGGGGCGGCGTAGCTGCCGTGCAGCGGGTCGCCGTCCTCGCGGATGCGCCGTGCGGTGAGTTTGGCGTGCTTGAGGGCGCGCCGGGCCTCGCTCGGAGTGAGCGGTTTGCGCTGCGCGCGCTTGGAACGGCTGTTCTCGGTGGCAGTCAGGTGCCGGGAGAGCAGGATCGCCTCGGGGCAGCGGCCGGTGAAGCGTTCCCGCTGGCCGCTGGTGAGAGTGTCGAGGAAGTCCTGGACCAGTGGGTGGAGGGCGGGGGCCTGGTCGCCGCGGGCGGCGGTGCAGGTGAGTGTCTCGCCGCGGACGGAGAGGGCCGCGCCGACGGTGGGCAGGATGCCGTCGCGGCGCTGGCGCAGGGTGGGGGCGTGATGCGCGGTGGCGTCGTTGCCCCAGGCGAGACGTGGGTCACCCTGTGTGGGCGCCGGTGCCGGTGTCGTTCGTGCGTTCATGGTGCTGGTCTTCCCCTCCGCAATCCCCCCGAGTTGCGTGAACAGCCTGCCAAATGCGGTGCCCGATGGGAAAGCTGGGGCGGGGAAACGGTGATGGGTGTGTCGTGGCGGGGGTGAGGGGGGTGACGCGGAGGTGACGGATCGTCACTGTGGTGAGCGGGTCGGCTGAGGTCGGGGCCCGGCCGGGGCGGGCCGGGGAGGGGGCTTGTGGCAGCGCTTAGGCTGTGGGCCCGGGTCGGTCGGATGCAGGAAACAGGCCGCCGCTCAGCAGAAGCCACGGAAAGCCACTTTGGGGGCAATCGCCATGACGACAGGTCGGCTCGGCCGGGACACCGTGCCGCCGAACGCGGCGTACGCCGGTCAGGTCGTGCATTTCCCGGACCCGGTCCGGGCCTCCCGCCATCCCCGTGGGGTGCGGGTGGACGAGCACGGCTACCCGGTTTTCTCTCCGTACGCGCGTGCGGCGGCGGAGATCGCCGATCCGCCGGATGGTTTCGGCGTCGATGAACTGCGCTTGACGGATTACGTGTCGGCGAACGCGGCGCTGGCCGCGACGGGGCACGAGCTGTGGGACACGATTCCGGCGGTGGCGACGCCGCACGGCTGGACGTGGCATCACGTGGCGGGTTCGCGGCGGCTGGAGCTGGTCCCGGTCGAGGTGAAGGCGCTGCTGCGGCATCACGGCGGAGTGGCGACGTCGGCCTCGGTGGACCAGTCGAAGCGGGGTACGCGTCCGCTGCAGGAGACGCGGCCGGTGCATTTCGGGCTGCCGAAGCGCGCGGTGTCGGTGCCGGAGCACCAGGTGCAGGGTGTCGAGGAGGATCTGGGGTACCGCCTGCCGGGCGCGTACCGGGCCTTCCTGAAGGCGGCCGGCGGCTGTGCTCCGGTGGGTACGGCGCTGGACGCGGAGCTGGGTCTGCTGGTCGATCAGCCGTTCTTCACGGTGCGCGAGGAGGCCGGTGTCGACGACCTGGTCTACGTCAACAAGTGTCTGCGTGATCATCTGACGAAGGACTACCTCGGGGTGGCCTTCGTCCAGGGCGGTCTGCTGGCGGTGAAGGTGAAGGGCGAGGCGGTCGGTTCGGTGTGGTTCTGCGCGTACGACGACGCGCGGGACGGCGGCGAGCTGGCGGCGGCCTGGACGGTGGCCGAGCGGGTGGAGCGGCTGTTGGTGCCCTGCGGCGCGGATTTCGACGAGTTCCTCCAGCGGCTGGCGGGCAGTCCGCCGGAGCTGGAGACGGTGGCGAATCTGATGGTGGACGGTGGCTTCGCGCGCGCCGTGCCCGTGGTCCCGGTGGGGGAGTGAACTGGCTGTGGTGACGTTCGCGCAGGCGCAGGAGCGCGCCGAGGAGTGGATCAACGGCGATGTGCCGGCGTATCTGCACCGTGAGGTGCGGGTACGGGAGTTCGGGCTCGGGTTCGTGGTCTGGGCGGAGGACCGCGAGGAGGCGCGGACCGCGGACGGGGACCGGCTGCGGCTGGTCTTCGCGCGGGACGGCGGCGAGGTGACGCTGTGGCCGGGGCTGCCGGTCGGCGAGGTGATCCGGCGCTACGAGGAGGCGTACGGCGCGTCGGCGGACCAGGCGCCGCCGGAGGCGGCTCCGGCGGCGGCCCGGATCGATCTGAACCAGACGTCGTTCCTGCTGACTCCGCCGGAGTGGCTGCAGGAGGCGGCGGACAAGGTCGGCCTGCCGCCGGTGGCGTCGAACGCGTCGCAGGCGACGGCGGACGCGTCGCAGGAGACGACGTCCCCGTCGGAGGCGGACGAGTCGGCTTCCCCGGCCTCTCCTTCGCCTTCCGCTTCGCCTTCCCCTTCCCCTTCTCCGGCTTCGGCTTCGGCCGGCGGTGCGGCGCCCGCCGCCCCCGCGCCCACGCCGCCCCCCGCCCCCATGCCCGCGGGCGCGTCCGGTGCCACCCCCTCCGGCACCGGCGCGTCCGCGTCTCCCTCCGGTCCCGCCCGCGGCGGGGACGAGGTGTCCGACGACTATGTGCCGACGGCGTCCGACGGGGTGCCGGTGAACGGGCCGTGGGCGGACGCCAACGCGAGCGCGGGTGGTGCGGCCGGCGCCGTTCCGCTGCCGGCGACGGTCTTCGCGCCGCCGCTGTCCGGGGCGGACGACGAGGACGCGCCGCCGCCCGCGGTGGGCGCCGACGCGCCGACCGCGCTGATGCACGGCGGCAGCGCGCTGCCCGCGACGGCGATCGCGCCCGCGCTGAACCCGGGCGCCGGCCCCGGCCAGACGCCTCCGCCGCCGTCCCCGATCCCGGCCCCGATTCCGTCCCCGGCCCCGATTCCGACGCCCGCGCAGGCCCGGCAGACCCCGCCGGGTCCGCCCGGAGCGCCGACGCCGCCTTCGGTGCCGCCGAGGGCGCCTGGTGCGGCGGACATCGCCGACGCGGCGACGAGCAAGGCGACGCCGCCGCCCGGCCGTTACGTCCGGCCGCAGCCGGCGTCCCAGGCCGGCGTCGACGGCCCGCAGCCTCCCGGCCCGCCCGGCTCTCCCGGAGCCCCGACCCCGCCCGGTCCTCCTGGTGCCCCTGGTGTCCCGGGTGCGCCGACCCCGCCCGGTCCTCCCGGTCCTCCCGGTCCTCCCAGCCCGCCCGGTCCTCCCGGCGCGCCGGGTGTTCCCGGTACGCCTCCGGGTGGTGTCGCGCACGCGGCGACGATGTTGGCGCATCCGAATCAGATGGGTCCGGGTCAGCCGGGTCAGGGGGGCAACACGCCTCCGCCGCCCCCGCCGCCGGGTGTTCCCGGTACGCCTCCGGGTGGCGTGGCGCACGCCGCGACGATGTTGGCGCATCCGAATCAGATGGGTCCGGGTCAGCCGAGTCAGGGTGGGAACACGCCTCCGCCGCCCCCGCCGCCGGGTGTTCCCGGTACGCCTCCGGGTGGTGTCGCGCACGCCGCGACGATGCTGGCGCAGCCCGGTCCGGGTGGCCCCGGCGGTCCGGCCGGTCCGCCTCCGCCGCCGGGCCCCGCGCCCGCGCCCGGATCCACGCCGCCGCCCGCTTCCGGCCCCGGGGGCGCGTACGGCTACCCGCAGCCGACCGGTCAGCCGACCGTCGGCCCGGGCTACCAGGCCGTGCTGCGCTACCGCGCGCCCGACGGCTCGGAGCAGCAGCTCATCCGCCGCTCCGCGCCGGGCACCCCGCACCCCGAGTGGCAGATGCTGCACGAGCTGCGGGCGATGAACGTACCGCCGCAGCAGGTCCTCGAACTCCATACCGAGCTGGAGTCGTGCGAGCTGCCGGGTGGTTACTGCGCGCGGATGATCCGGGAGACGTGGCCGCAGGCGCGGATCACCAACATCGCGCCGTACGGCCGTGAGCACGCGACCCGTCGTCAGGGTATGCATCAACTCCTCACCCATCAGGGCGAGTTGGCGCAGGTCGCGGACGCTCCGGCGCGTCCCGCGCCGGTGCGGGCGCCGTTGCCGCAGGTGCAGCCCGCGCCGCCGGTGCCGCCGGACGGGGTGGCGCAGGAGCTGGCCGGGGCGTTCGGTCCGGGCATCCTGCGCTTCGACCAGCGCGCGGTGTCCCGGCAGGGTGTGCCGGAGGTCGTGGCGGTCACGCTCGTGTGGGCGGGTCTGCCGGCCGACTTCGGTCCGTTCTTCTGGGCGCAGCCGCCGATGCCGGTGGTGCCGACGCTCGCGGAGGTGGCGCAGCAGCGGCAGATCCAGCCCGCGGCGGACGCGAGTTCGTACCTGGTGCTGGGGACGGACTTCGGCCGGGCGATCTGTGTGCAGTACGGGACGGCGAACATCGTGGCCGTGCCGGTGGAGCCGGGTCCGGGCGGGCAGTCGGCGCCGCCGCAGTTCGTGAACACGGGGCTGCCGGAGTTCGTGCGCTGCCTGGCGCTGCTGGGCCGGATGTGGCGGCTGCGGTTCGGGCTCAACCCGGAGCAGGCGGGCCGCTGGACGGTCGATTTCCAGGCGCAGCTGGCGATGCTGGACCCGGCGGCGCTGTCGTCGCCGGAGAACTGGTGGTCGGTGCTCCTGGAGCAGATGTGGGACGGGTTGTTGTAGGGGATCCGTTCCGCGGGGAGACCCGGGCAATGTGACAAAAGGCGCTCGATGTGTGCTCACATCGGGCGCCTTTTGTCCGTTCTGATGCCGCATCCTTGACTTTCGAGGTCAAAAGCAGCCGAAGGGGCGTCGGATGAATTTCTCCATCGGGGGACGCGGTCGCGGATACCGCCCGGAGCAGGTCGACCGCTACCTGGCGGAACGTTCCGCCGAGCGGGACGCCGCGTGGGAGCGGGCGGCGCGGCTGACGGTCCTGGCCAAGGAGATGGAGGAGGAGGCGGCCCGGCTGCGCGAGGCCGTCGCCTCGCTCGCGCCGCAGCGTTACGAGGCGTTGAGCGAGCGCGCGCGGCGGATCCTGGCGGACGCGGAGGCCGAGGACGAGGCGCTGGTACGGGCCGCGGAGGCCGAGGCGCAGTCCCTCGCGGAGGCGACGGAGGCGGCCGTCGAGGAGCTGGCGGAGTCGGCCGCGACGTACGCGGGCGAGGTCCGGTCGGAGGCCGATTCGACGGCCCGCGCGACCGTGAAGACGGCCGGCGAGCGGGCCGAGTCGATACGCGACGAGGCGACCCGCGACGTCCGGAAGCTGCGCGACGAGGCCGAGGAGGCCTACGAGACCACCGAACGCGAGGGCGCGGCGCTGCTCGCCGACCAGGCCGAGCGGCAGCAGGCGGCGAGCGAGGCGGCCGACCGCGCGGAGGCGGCGGCCCTCGCCGACCAGCGTGCCCGCCACGAGGAGCAGGTCGCGCGCGCCGAGGAGCGTCTGGAGGAGGCCCGCCGCGCCCTGGCCAGGACCGAGGAGGCCGCCCGGCACGGGCAGGAGGACGCGGAGGCGAAGGCGGCGGAGCTGCTGGCCGCCGCGCACGTCGGCGAGGAGCGGATCGAGCGGGCGACGGAGCGGGTGCTGCGCGAGCACGAGGAGGACCGCGAGGACATCCACTCCCACATGGAGCACATCCGCGCCTCGCTGGCGGCGCTCACGGGCGGGCGTCCGCCGGGGCGTACGAGGAGCGCGAGGGCGGCCGAGGCGGCCGAGGCGGCCGAAGGCGGCTCCGAGGCCACCGGGGCTGCCGAGGGCGCCGAGACGTCGAAGACGTCCCGGAGGGCATAGGCGCGGAAGGAGACGCCGCCGGCTGTCTCGCCACCGAGCGGGCGAGGCCGGTCGTGCCGCCGGTCTTGATCTTGCTCGTGGTGCCGAACCTGCTCGACGCGCCGGAGGAGGCCGCCGGCACCACGTCCGCCTCCGGCACCACGTCCGGGGCGGCCCCCGTCCTCGCCGGCCAGTGGGGTGGGTTCGGACCCGTCCCGGTCGGGGCTCCGGCAGCCCAGGGCGAGGGCCGCGAGGACGTTGCGTACGCGCGCGGGACTCTCCAAAAGGGGGAGGGGGCGCCGCCCCGGGACACGCGTTCTTCGGGGGCGGACCATCTGTCCGGCGTTCGGCGGACGCCGATGTCTGCGTTCCCGCTCCGTGGGTACCCGCATAGGCGCGGGGCGGATGCCGTGGACCCAGCGGGCCCCGGTGGGGCGCGGGGGCGCGGGGGGACCTGGCGGACAGACGAGAGGAGCGGGGAGATGAGCGAGAACACCCCGCCGGCGGACGCGCGCGGGGACGACGTCTACCAGCCGGCCGGCTCGGACAGCGCGAACCGGCCGAGCGGCCCGTACGACCCGGACAACGCGCTCGACACCGACCCGACCGAGGATCTGGCCAAGCCCGGCTACTCGCCGCCCGAACGCCCGCGCGGGGTCGCCCACCACGGGACGACCGCCCGCGAGCAGTACGAGCGCGCGTCCCTCGACGACCGGCTCGCCGAGGAACGCCCCGACGATCCGTCCGGCACCGACCCGCTCCTCGGGGACGACGTGGGCGACCTGCCGGGCGGCGAGGGGGAGCCGCTGGACGAGGAGACCGGCGCCCGGCGGGCGGGCCGGCTGGCCTGGCGGTCCGACGACGGCGTCACCGCCGTGGACGTCGGACGGGACGACGGCACGGCCCCGGCCGAGGAGGCCGCGATGCACCGCGACACCGGTATCGACGGCCTGCGGGGTGGCGACGGCACTGGCTGACCACCCGGCCCGCGCCCTCGGACCCTCCCCCCCGCCTGCGCCATCCGGCCCGCGTCACCCGGTCCGCACCCCGGTCCGCACCACCCGGCCCGTGTCCCCGACCCGAGCCACCCGGTCCGCACCCCGGCCCGTCCCTCCCGTCACTCCAGTGGCGCAACGCCTGTGTGCCCCGCGCGGCCCGTGGGTTCCGGCCGGACGGCGCTCCGGGGCGGGCGGGAGCGGGCCGGGGCCGGGTGCGATCAGTCCGGGCGGTTGCCTAGCCTGAGGCCGTACGAGCCCGGCGAGGTTCCCCCGGCGAGGCCCTTCCCCGGCCCGGCGGCATGCCGGAGCCCGGAGATCCGCCCGCCATCGCGTGGCCGTGGCCCCCGCTGCTTCTCGCGCGCGGTGGACCGCGCCCGCCGAGCGGAGGAAGGAGACCGATCGTCATGCTCATCCGCCACTCCTTCGAGGACGGCGTCCTGCACGTGTCGCTCCCGCATGATCTCGACGTCACCGGCCGGCCCGTGGCCGCCCTGGAGACCGAGCTCCTGGTCCACGTCCACCGTCCCCGGCGCGTCCGGGTGCAGCTCCCCACGTTCGATCCGTCGCCCGCCGGCCTGGGCGCGCTGTCCCGCATCCGCCGGCTCTGCGAGGCCCTGGGCATCCCGCTCACGGTCGTCGGCCCGGTCACGGTGGCCCGCCGCCTCACCCCGGCCCCCGACCCGGCCCCCGACCCGGCCCCCGATCCGGCCCCCGCCCCCGGGGCGGACTCCGACCCGGATCCGGCCTTCGAGGTCGGCGATCCGGCGTAGAGAAAATGCCTGTCCGGACGGGCGGGGAACTCCTAGGCTGAGACTCCGTTCGTACGCCGGGGGAACCATGACCAGTAGATTCACCGAGCTGTCCGTCGACTGCCACGATCCGGAGCGCCTCGCGGCCTTCTGGTGCGAGGTCCTGGACTTCAAGGTGATCGACCGTGATGAGGACACGGTCGAGATCGGCTCCTGGGTGCCGACCGCCGAGGAGGTCCGGGCCCGCCAGATGCCGTCCACGCTGGTGTTCGCCCGGGTGCCCGAGGGCAAGACGGTGAAGAACCGGCTCCACATCGACGTCAGTCCGATCGACCGCAGTACGGCGGACGAGGTGGCCAGGCTGATCGGCCTCGGCGCCACCACGGCGGACGTGGGCCAGGGCCCGGACCGGAGCTGGGTCGTCCTGGCCGACCCCAACACATCTGACTACCAGTTCTGAGGATACGCGCACGTCAGAGAACACAGAAGCCCCGCCCGGCAGTTGAGCCGAACGGGGCGTTTTGCTGTCTGAACGGGGCTACGGGCGCCGTGTGCGCTCTCCGGGCATCGGACCGGGGGTCATGGCCACGGCGTGACTGGGGCAGGCGTAGAGGGTGACTCCGGGGCCGCTCGGTCGCTCGTGGTAGCCGACTTCCACGGGTGCGTACGTCCACTGCTTGCAGCGGCAGCACATCGCGCCGGACGGGGCGGGGGTTCCGGTGACGGATTCGCGGGTCATGCGGTCACCCCCGTAGCGGCTGCGTGCTCGGCGGGGAAGGGGGCGCCGGGGTAGCTGTACGGGTAGTCGTGTCCTTGTGCGGCAGCGTCCAGCGCACGGCGTCGCTCGCAGACGGTTCCGAGATTCAGCATCGCGTCGGCGAACACGTAGGGGCGGATCAAGGCCGTGTCCTCGCCTCGGAGCGGCGTGCGTCGGGCGTGGACGTGTTCGGGGGTCGGGGTGGACCACGGTGTCATTCGGGGTCCGGTGAGGGTGGGCAGGGCCTCGGGGGCGCGGTAGGCGGCGGAGTGGCGTCCGGGCCGGCTCGGCGCCCATCCGAGGGCGCACCACAGGATGAGCAGCAGTCCCATTCCGAGGGATGCGAGGGCGATAAGATCGCGCATGTCGGTTCAGCTCTCTACTAGCTGTTTCGGCAAGCCCCGGCGGACCGATACCAGCGGTCTTCCGGGGCACTTTCGTTTGTGCTGGGTACGACCGTAGAGCAACTGGTCTAACTGGTCCACTGGACTACTGGCCTAAGTCGCCGTGTGAGGGGCGCAATGTCTAGGCTTCGGGCATGCCTGATCTGCCGCAGAATCCACACGCACCACAGGTGCCGTATGTGCTGGTGCTCGATGCGCTCATGGCAGAGATCAAGGCGGGGAAGTATGCGCCGGGGGACAAGATCCCGAGTGACCGCGAGTTGGCCGAGCGGTTCAAGGTGGCTCGGATGACCGCCCGCCGTGCCATCGGGATCCTGCGCGAGCGCGGGCTTATCGAGACCCGATGGGGCGCGGGTTCGTACGTGTCCCACCCTGCCGGCTCGGGCATCGAGGATGGGCGCCAGGACGACGACCAGGCGGACGCGTAACGCTGCTCCCAGACGACAGGGAGCCCCGCCCGTGCGTGATGGGGGGACCGCGCACGGACGGGGCGTTGGAGGGGGCGCCAGGGTCAGTGGGGGATGCCGTCGATGATGTCGCGGGCGCCTTGGCGCAGCAGCTCTGCGGCGACCCGCGTGCCCAACACGCCGGGATCGTTCAAGCGTTCACCCCAGATGTGGGCGTGCACGAACTTGCTTCCGTCGCGTGAGAACACCATTCCGCGCAAGCTGAGTTGGCCGTCCGGCTCGGTGACGCAGTGTCCGGCGATCGGGCTGTTGCAGTGCCCTCGTAGACCGTGGAGCATCACCCGCTCTGCCGTGACTTCGGTCATGGTCCTTTCGTGGTTGAGCTGTTGGAGGAGATACGCGGTTGCGTCGTCGTCCTTGTGGCATTCGAGACCGAGGACTCCGGCGCCTACGGCGGGCAGCATCTCTCTCGGCTCGAACACCTGACGGGCCCGTTCCGTGATGTCGAGACGTTCGAGGCCGGCCAGGGCCAGGACCATGGCGTCAAGCTTGTGGTCCATCGGCTTACGGCCGTCGAGCTTTTCGATGCGGGTGCCGACCAGGCCGCGCACTCTGATCACGTTCAGGTCAGGGCGTGTCTGGAGGATCTGTGCCTTGCGGCGTACGGCGGAGGTGGCGACCGATGCGCCGGACGGAAGGTCGGCGAGCGACTGGACGTCGGATTCCTCGGGGACGAGTAGCACGTCACGGACGTCGTCGCGGGGGAGGTACGCGGCGAAGATCAAACCGCGAGGCATGGGCACGTCGCCGGGGACGTCCTTCATGCAGTGCACGGCCATGTCGATCTGTCCGCGCTGCAACATCTGGTCGATCTCGCGGACGAACAGACCCTTCCCGCCGAGCTGGGCAAGGTCACCTTGCCACCTGTCGGCTTCGGTCGTGACCGGAACAACCTCGATGTCGATGTCCGGGACGAGTTTGCGCAGCAGGCCGGACACGGTCTCGACCTGAGCGAGCGCGAGCGGTGAGGACCGGGTGCCGATGCGCAGTTTTCGCGCGGGGAAGTCGTTCGTCATAACTCTTCCTTTCTTGTTTCGCGGTATGAGGCGCTGCCGGAATGGAGGGGGCCCACGATCCGCGCGGCTACGGCGGGGTGAAGCAGCATGTTTGCCTCGATGTGGGTTGCCCACCGCCACGCGGCGAGTTCGTCGCGCTGCAAGACGATGCGGTCTGTGTCGGCCTCGGTGAGAACTGGGCCGGCGAACAGGAAGACAAGCCGGTCACGCCGTTCCGGCCGAGTCGCCCGCACCCATTCGACGGCGAGCAAGCCGTGCTCCTTCACGTCGAGATCGAGTCCCAGTTCTTCGCGGCCCTCACGTCGGACGGCGTCGAGAGGGGATTCGCCTTGCTCAACGAGGCCGCCCGGCAGATGCCACGCGGCACCATCCTTGGCGGGCTGAACGATTAGCAGTTGGTCACGAGGGTTGGTAATCAGTGCGGTGGCGGTCACGGGGTGACCGGGGGCTGTGGGACGCATGCCATGCAACCTCCAGACGAAATGAGCAGCGGCGCCTACGGGGCCGCGCCACCCGCCGCAGGACAGGGCCGCTCCCCGGCACGGGGCTTCCAGGCGCATGCCGGGGAGCGGAGTGCGTGTGCGGGTCCGACAGCGCTGCCCCAAGGATGAACAACAGTGCTGTCGGACCCGCTGTGCAGTCCCCCACCGCCGGTATAAGGGAGGCCGGCGGCGCCGCTGTAGAGAGCCCGAGGGCGCCCAATAAGGTCCCTCCGCGCGGGGGAGTTTGTTCCGTCCGATCCGGACCGGACGGGTAGTCGCTCGCAAGACTGCACACCCCCGCCCGCAAAGGCGGGGAGCTTTGGGTTAGGGGCCGACGTAGACCGGCAGCCGACTATCAGGGGGGATCGTGGGGGAGGGATCCTGAAGGATCCGCACCAGCCCCGAGCCGTGGTACACCGTGCGGGACTCCGTCTGGCCGCACCACTCCACGAGAACGATGCAATCCGCTTGACCGGGCCAGATCTCGACCCTTGCCGCTGCGCGCCAGCGGTTGGCTACCCAGACCGTGTCGCCGGGACGGATCTCGAACGCTACTCGGCGGGATGCGAACCCGTCCGGGACCGGGAGCCCCAGAGGGTTTCCCACCCAGACCATGCGGTTCGGATGGCGCCGTATCACCACGAGGTTGCTCGCTCTCGGATTGGGTCCGCTCTCCCCGCCCGGACGACGGGCACAGACGGGGAGAGCGGGGTTCGGGTGGGCTAGGTGCGTTCTACGAGCGCGACGTCCGTAAACATGCGAGCGAACGTGTCGTGGTCCGGGTGACGCCCCGTGTGCGCCATGCACGCGATGTCCACGGCGCCTACGTCAGCGTTCGGCGGCGCTTCCCACCGGCATGCGCCGTGCAGGCACCGCGCCGACGCGACGGCCTCGGACTCGGGGTGACGGCGGATGCGGTGTTCGGCGTACCGCAGCACGGCCCGGGTCACGATGTCGCCTCCGGCCGATAGAGCGGCTGCGTGTACGCCTTGATCGTCATCTTCGGGGGCCGGTGCGGGTGGTTACGGGTTTTGATTACACAGTCAACGGCCGCAGACTCGTCCCGCTGCGGACCGGTCGTGTAGTAGGCGTGCCACCGCACGAGCATCACGCAGACCATGCACCCGGGGGCCGGCTCGGGGCGTGGGTCGAAGAAGTCCACGGAGCGTGCTATTCGGTTCACCGGGGCACCACCGGAGCGGGGAGGGCGAGGAAGTGTTCGTGCTCGGTCGGCAGGCGCAGGTCCTCGGCTCGCGCGGTCCACTCGCACCCCCCGCCCACCGGGCGCAGAAAGTAGACGTCGCCCTCGCGGGCCATCACTCGTCCGGGGCGTATCACCAACGTGTCGACCATGTACGTCCCGATGATGGGTGCAGGTTCCGGGTTCGGACAGGCGTTGTGATCGGGCACAGCTCTGCTCCTCTCCGTCGCGACTTCGCTACCGAGGGCCGCCAGCGTGGCCTACTCTGCGAGGGTCTTCAACGTAAGAACCACGGAGAAAGAATCGTGAGCAACGTCAAGGCGCTTACCCCGGACGCCTCCCCGCAGGCGTCGTACGGGGCACGTTTACGCAGGTTGCGCGAGGAACGGGGGTGGCGGCAAGACGACTTGGCTACCCGCACGGGATATTCCAACAAGCACATTTCGGCGGTTGAAACTGGTCGGAGCTCTTCAACTCTAGTTTTCTCTAGGGCTCTTGATCGAGCATTCGGCGTCGCGAACACGGAAGATTCGTTCGAGCGGGAGTGGCGAACGCTGAGTCACGGGATCCTGTTGGAGGGCTTCCCGGAGTACGTGGCCTACGAGGCGCGCGCGGTCGAGATCCGATTGTTCGACATTGGGGTTGTCCCTGGACTGTTGCAGACGCCGGGGTACGCGCAGGCGATGGCCAACGGCTATGTCGAGCGGGGTCACTTCACCCAGAAGCAAGCGGACGAGGGTGTCGGTTTCCTCGCGCAGCGGCAAAAAGGGCTGACGAGAGACCGTCCGCCCATGCTGCTCGTGGTGATGGACGAGAGCTGCATCCGCCGTCGCGTCGGTGGCCCTGAGGTCATGGACGCACAGCTTCGGAGCCTGGTCGAGTTCGCCAGGAAGCCGAACAGCATGCTTCAGATAGCGCCCTTCGAGCTGGGCGAGCGGCGGCCTTTCAACCTTCCCGTCAACCTGCTGACGCTGCCGGACCGGTCGATGGTGTCGTACACGGAGTCGCACGCCCAGGGGCATGTGGACCGTGAAACCTCATCCGTAATACCTGTTCTGACGGGCTACCATCAGCTTCAGGCCGAATGCCTCTCGCAGGCCGGCTCCGTGGCCATGATCGAGCAGGTACGAAAGGGCATCTCGTGACGACTGCATCCCCCCGCTGGTTCAAGTCCTCTTACAGCAGCACCAACAGCAACTGCGTTGAGGTCGCCACGAACCTCGTTGCAGCGCGCGACGTCGTCCCCGTCCGTGACTCGAAGGTCTCCGACGGGCCGTCGCTCAGCGTCTCCGCCTCCGCGTTCTCGTCGTTCGTCGCCGGCGTCAAGGGCAACGGCTTCAACGCCTGAAACGCCAAAGGCCCCGCCCCGTCCCCGAGTTGGGGATAGGGCGGGGCCTTGTCATGCCGCCGTGAGACGGTGGGCAGGCTCGGCGGCCGGTAGGCCGTGCACGCCTACGGGCGGAGCCTGGTCGGGCGTACGGTCGGTGAGGTATACGCCCCAGCCGACTTTGGCGGCGCGGTGCACGCTCACTCCGTACCGCTTGGTCAGACCGGCTCGCACCAGGACTTGAGCCATCCGCACCGCGTGGTCGTACGCGTCCGGCTTGAAGTCGTAGCCGTCGAGGAAAGTTCGGGTCGGGGCAACAGTCACGCGGCATCCCCGTTCTGCGCGGCCCGCGCGTTCGCCCGCTCCAGGGCGGCGATCCTGAGCGAGTCGTCCCACACACACCAGAGATCCCCAGCCGGAATCCACCGGCCCGTTTCCTCGCTCCGCGCCCACGTCCACTCGCCCACCACGGCGCCCGTGGACAGACAGTGCGCTGTGATCCTCCACGTGTCCTCCGAGGACGCTTCCAGAAGTCCCGCGACCCTCGGACCGTGGCCGGCGAGCGCCGTAGCCAGTGCAGATTCCGTGTAGACGGCGACCCTTACCGGGGCCACGTCGAACGCAGGTACCCACTCGCGGAAACCCCCCCCGGGCCCGCTCTGGAAGATCTCTACGCGCAGCTCGGCCGTGGGCCCCCCACCAGCGCGGTTACCAGTCGTCGTGTTCCTCTCGAAGGACATACCCCACCCCTTGAATCGAACAGGCTTTCGCCAGGTGCCATCGAGATTAGGTCACGGAGGGGATACGTTCAAGAGCATTCCGTGAAGATAGGTGCAGGTCAGGTGTCTGGTACCGACCGGTCGGCCCGTCAAGTGGAGCGGCTGATTCTCAACTCCTGTGCAACATGCACAAGTTGACGACGCAACATTTTCATCGGCGGGGGCTGCTCTCGCCGGGGTCCACAGGGAACAGCCCCGCAACAGCATTGGCGCGGCGGACCACAGTCGCAACGATCCGCCGCCCCTCGGCATCCCGAACGTAAATGTCCAACAGGGCGCCACAACGGGTCACGGTCACGGTTCCGGCATCGAGGGTCCGCAGCGTCACCATGCGCGTGCACCAGCTCGGTACAGCTCGCCGAACCGCCGGTTCCCCTTCGTCCGGGCTTGCTGCACCTGATAGCGGGTGCACCCCATGTCCGCCGCCAACTCGCCGTCGTCGGCTCCGGGGCGGTACTGCGGGACGGGGCTCACTCCAAACCCCGCTTTGAGTACGTGCCGCTGCCGCTCGGAGAGCAGCCCAAGCACGCGGTGCACCTGTGTGCGGATAACGGTTCGGCGGTGCGATGCGATGTCCGCCGGCGTGATTAGGTCGGCGGGCACACCGGACTCGCGCTCGACTTTCTCGGCGAGGGTGAGCGAGTCGCCATCCTCGGCCGAGACAGGCCGGTCGAGGTAGTCGAGTCCGAGCCACGAGAGTCGGGCCGCGTAGGCGTGCTCAGGGGTCATCTTTCGGTCGCCCATTTCGCCGCCCGCTGCGATGCGTTCGGCATCGTACGGGTCGCCGGCCGCGAGGGTGAGTGCATGTTCAAAGTCCTTTGCGGCGCGGGCAGTTACCCCCGGGCGGGTCTCGGTTCGGAGAGCGTCCAACATGGCCGTGTCGATGTGGCGCCCGATGTAGGCCATGAATGCTTCGGGGGTGTCTCCGTCGAATTTGGCGATGCACTCCCAGACGGCTATACGACCGCTCTGTGCGAGGTCTTCCGCGAGGGCATTCCCGTTCTCGGCGGTCGAACCCGCGTAGTAGCGGGCACGGGACCAAACGAGAGATTCGGTTTCTTTGATAATCGCCGTAATGGCGGTCAGTTCATTGTCCTTAGCGGCAGCGATTTGAGCGTGCGTGAGGTGCGTCATGGGACCGTTCTCCGTATCTGGGGGCTTTGGTCCTTGTGGGGACCAAGGAATTCCCGGAACGGAGCCGGAAGGGCAGAGTTCTCCCCTAGCTCGAAATGCAATGCGCCTTGCAAAAGGGCATAAAAATACCCCGTCCCGGATTAGCAGGACGGGGCTTGCGCATTGCCTTGTCGCTGCGTGGCACCGAAATTAGGTCGGCATCACGGAGCGGACAACGCCATAGATTCGTGCGTTATCTTCGCTTACATGGACAAAGGATTCAGATTGGGCATGCGACCGTTATCTGACGTGCTGTCATTGCTCGATTCGTGACCAACCGGGGGGCAACCCTCCCTCTTGCTCAGGTGTCCGCGCGGACGCGGAATCGCGAGTCTCCGCAGCTCAGAGAGGCAATCAGTAGTCAGCGCCGTACAGCGAGCCCCACGACCGACCGCCGATCTCGGCATCGGCAGTGATGGGTACGCCGTACAGGTCCATGGACATGCAGCGCTGGAACTCGCGCGCGATCTCGTCGGCGTCACGCTGCGGGACGGATGCCAGTAGCTCGTCATGGATAGGCAGGCGACAGAATTCGAGGAGCCCGGCCGATTCGACATTGAGCATGGCTTGTCCGAGTAGATCGCGCGCCGCACTTTGACAGGCATAGTTGACGACGCTGTACGAACGGTCCCGGTCGAGTGGAAGCCGGCGGCCGGTCGCGGAGATGAAAACCATGCGGTTCTGGAAAGCCTGCCGCTGCCATCGTGAGGACGCGCGCTTAATCTCAGGGAACGCCCTGTCGTAGGCGGCGACCGCTTGCGCGATCTCGGATTCCTCGGCCCCGGTCTGCCGTGCAATTGTCGTAATGCCGCCGCCGTAGACTTTTCCGAATCCAGCTCCCTTGAAAATCTTGCGATGACGCGGAGTGGCGTTCTTACCCTTAATGAGCTTGGCTGTGAACATGTGGATATCGAAATCGGACCCGCCGTTTACGAACCCGTCTTTCATGCGGCGAACGTTGGCGAGGGCGGCGAGGACCCGCATTTCCACGGCCTGAAAGTCGGTGCTGACCATCACGTGTCCGGGCTCGGCGAGAATCGCGCGGCGGATGACGTGATCGGACGATGGGAGTTGGTGCAGGCCGTCCGTGACCGACATGCGGCCCGTGCGCGCCGCGAGGGGCGAAATCGCCGCATGCAGCCGGCCCGCCGTGGACAGCTTGGTCATGAACCGCTCGGCGTACGTGACACCCCACTTACTTGCCCTCTTGCCCCGAAGTACCGCGTCAGCGAGGGGATTTGCCGTGCGGGCACCGATGCGCTGCCAGTCCCGGTCAAGGTCTGCGAGGGGCAACAGCACGGCCTTATCCGTCGCGAGTGCCCCGCCCTTCGTCCGCTCGGTCAGCCGCTCGCCCATACCCAACAGCGCTTCCGCTACTTGCCCGGGGCTACCGACCGAGGCGACGCCGTACCGAGCTGCCACCGCGCCGTGCCGCTCGGCTTCCTCGGCGAGCCGGCCCGCAAGGGCTGCCGCGTACTCCTGGTCCACGAGCAGCCCCGCCCGCTGCATCACTGCGCACATGCGGGCTATCTCGTGTTCGTACGTGACGAGCTGGTCCCGCACGCCGAGCCGTTCCAGCTCCCGGCGGAGCATTGGGGCGAGTCGGGCAGTGAGAATGACGTCAAGTCCCGCGTAGAGCAAAAAAGTTGGGTGCGTGAGCGGGATTCCAGCCCACCCGGTCTCTTTGGTGAACCCGAGCGAATTGAAAACCTTTGTAAGCCCGCCTTGAGTGTCCGGGGCTGCCGGATCAATCCACTTCGCTGAAAGCGGCTTGAGTGCGGTCCCTGCCCCGCCCTCGGAGGGCTGTCGCGGGTCGATAAGAGCCGCGAGTATGCGGGTGTCTGTTGTCCATGGCGCGAGATCTTCGAGCCGTATTCCGGCGTGCTCATTCAGGACGAGCCAGTCAAAGGCTGCATTGTGAATGAGAACTTCCCGGCATCGCTGTATTGCCTCACGGGCGTATTGCGCGTGCCATCCGCCCCGCTCGTACAGCAATACCCAGGCTTCGTGCGCGTCGCCGAATTGAACGGTTCGGAGCCGGTAGCCGGCGGAGTAGATGTTGAGTCCGGTTGTCTCAGTGTCCAGTGCAATCGGTCCTCGCTCGCGGGCCCGATAGAGCCATTCCCAAAAGAGTTTGAGATCGGCCGCATCCTCGGGCACGTTCACGGTGACCGACTCGCTGGCTATCGTGTGCCGGAAGGTCAGCATGGGTCCCCCTAAACGAAAAGCGGGCCGCCCACCTTGAATTGGTGGACGACCCGCGTATGTGGTCTGCGTCAGTTGGCGAAGATTCCCGGCCCCGGTGTGTCTGGGGTCGCGTCGGCTTCTCGGAGGCCCACGAGCGCGATACCGCGCATGGTCTTCCGGCGGTAGATTCCCCGTTCCTCCATAGCGTCATAGAAGGCGCGTCGGGTCCATCGCTCCCGTGCGGGAAGGTTCTCGGCTTCACACCATTCGAGGTAGGAATTGAAGGCTTCATTGCCGTTCATTACCTGGTCGTCGGAGGCGTGCTCCAGGACCCCGGGGAAGAAGCCGGCGAGCTGGTCCGACGTCTCGCGGTATTCCTGCGACGCCCCCTCGATGACCTGCGGATCTCGTAGCCCGCCCCGGTACCAGTCGACCGCCCCGCGTACCGCCCACGCGGCGATCCCCTCGGCTTCCTCCAGTAGCTTCGCGTCCAACTCGGTATCTCGTTCGTGGGGTGCGAAGTAGCGCAGGAAGGGAAGCAACTTCACACGGCGCCAAAGCCCCTCATCCTGACTCTTGAACTTGGGCTTATGGTTCGTGGCCAGCATCAGCAGAAAGGACGGCTTGAATTCGAAGAACTCTCGTCGAAGGTAGCGGGCCGAGATCATGTCCTTACCGGTGACCCGCTTTAGAATCGCTTCGGACATGGGGGCCCCGCTCTCACCCTCGGATGCCATGACGAGCCGCGCCCCGCGCAGCGCGGCAATGTCGTTGGGGATGCCGCCGCTTGATTTTGCTTCGAATGTCGCAAACGGTGTGGTCTTAGAGATAGCACGGAATACGGCGGTGAGGGTGTCGACAAGCACGCTCTTACCGTTGGCTCCCTTCCCCCACAAAACGGCAAAGCTCTGTTCCGTAACGTGCCCGGTAATGCCGTAACCCACGAGGCGCTGTATGTAAGCGGGCATGTCTGGCATCCCGGGAAAGATCTCGGCGAGAAACCGTTCCCAACGTGGGCACGTGGCCTCAGCCCGGTAATCGAGGTCGAGCCCGTACGTGAGCATGTCGCGCATGTCGTGTGGGCGCAGCCGGCCCGTGCGAAGATCCACAACTCCGTTCTTGAATGCGAGCAGATCAGGGAGGTTGTCGAAATCGACGGCTTCCACCAGAACGGACGGGACCGACTTGAGTTCGGTCATCAGCGAGTCAATGCGGGTGGTCATCGTGAATCCGCGTGCGGCTTGGGTCTGTCCGGCGAGGACAAGTGCGGCGCCCATGCGGTGCACTTCCTGGCGTACTCGGGTATCGCTGCGGACCCAAACCCGTCCGTCCCAGGAATAGAACCCGAGGCCGGGCGCATACCGGATCCGGCCTCCGACCCAACCGACCAGCGCATGGGCGTTCATGGCGTCCGATTCGCCGAGCTGCCCGACGAGTCGGGCCAGAATCTCGGCAGCCTCGGCGCCCTGGTCCCGGGTGACCGTGTCGGCTCCGGTGCGCGCGGCCAGTTCCGCCGACCGGGCGTCGTCCTCGATGTCCGCAGAGTCCCGTACGGGACGGGCCGCCTTGACCGCGCGGTGCAGCTCGGCCGCGAACTGCCCGGGGTTGTCCTCGCGCCAGTCGGTCAAGTCCCAGCCCGGACGCGGGAGTTCGAGTGCGTGAGTCGTTACGCCGTGCTCCGCGAGACCAGCAGCGAGCCGAGCAGTGAACCCGCTGCCCGCTCGGTCGGCGTCGCCGCACAGAATGACCAGCGACCCGCGTAGTCCCTCGGCCAGTTCGGCTACCAGCTCGGGTGAGCCGGCGAGGGACGCCCCACGGATCACCACCGCGTCGTAGCCGCACGCGACCGCAGTAAGGCCGTCGCCCGGTCCCTCGGTGATCAGGACCGTGCCGTAGCCGCCCCCGCCTCGGAGCACGCCCCACGGGATCCAGCGGTGCCCTTTTGGGTTGGTCAGGGAGACCCACCGCGCGGAGCACTTCCCGCTGATGTCGCGTCCCTGTAGCCCTCGGGCCACCCCGTCCCACCCGGCGAGCGGGACCGTGATCCGGGGGTGGGAGCGGTACTGCCGGGACAGGTAGGGGAATCCGTCGCCCCGGTCGCCCTGGTCGACTCCGATGCGGAGATCCGCTGCGGTCTCGACATCGAGCCCGAACCGATCGGCGAGATACGTCCGGGCTCGTTCGGCCCACTCGGAAGACCAGTCACCGAGGGCCGACGACGTCCGGTCGACGTACGCGGCGAGACCGGCGACCAGCCGCGTGGACACCAGCTCGGGCCGCTCGGCGGACACGGTCGCCCCGGGGCCGGAGACGTCGAACAGATCAGACCAGCCGAGCCGTACCGCGCCGATCACGTCGGCCGTGGCACAGCCGGCCCGGCACGTGATCCTGACCTTTCCGTCCTCGCCCCTCCAGAGGCGCAGACTCGGGCGTCCGTCATCGTGGGCGGGGCAGCGTGCGACGTACCCGCCGTCCTGGTGCTCGTTGACGCCGTCGAACCGGCCGAGCAGATCAGCGAACAGCACGAGGCACCCCCGCATGCCGCGTGCGGTAGTCCCCGAGCAGCGCCGCGAAGTCGAGGAGGGACATGGACACGTACCAGCGGCCGGTGTCGAGCCCGCGCACGGTCGCCGTGCAGCCGTACAGCTCGGCCATGGTTCGGCTCGTGTGCCCGAGGGCGAGCCGGACGCGTGTCCACGTGGCGACGGAGAAATGGACGCGTCCCGAACTCACGGGAGCGCGACGGGTCTTGTGCACGACCACGCCGTAGGGGAAGCCCGCGTGTCCGGCTTCAACGGTGGCTTGGCGGAGCCATGTCGGAACGGCAGGATTCTTGATGTCCTTGCATTCGAGGATGAACGGCGCCGCGTGGATGTCGCCGACATCGCGGGCCCCTTCCTGCGCTGCACGGCGGACGTTCAATCCGTCGTACGGGTCCCAGAAAGACCCGTGCTCGTCGACCAGCCCGAGGAATCGGTTCAGGAAGTCGCGCACCGAGCTTTCCCATGCCGTCCCGCGTGCCTTGTTGGGGTTAGCCAAGATCGGCCCCCTGACGGATAACGCAGCCCCGGCCCATGGCATGTGCCGCTGCGGCCAGATATCGAATCCAGTCCGGGCGGCGCTTCCAGCCGTCGTAAAGGTGCAGCTCGTCGCCGGCCGAGAGTTCGCGCACGTCCCCTATCGGGGGTGCCTGGTCGGCGGAAATTTCGTAGATCATTCGTCCCCCCACACAGCAGAGGGCCGGACAACCTGTTGTGGTCGCCCGGCCCTCTGCCTGGTCGTCGTTCTTACTGCCGCTCGCCCGTAACAGCGGGGATGATGAGCCGCGCGTGTTCGGCGCTTATCCACTCCTTGCGGAGGGACCGGCGCTTGGTAAATCCGGACTCGACCCCGGTCGGCTGCACGCGGAGCATTGCGCGGAGTCGCCCGTCTACAAGTCGCGTGGTCACCTTGTCCACAAGCGCGTCCACCATGCGCACGCGGTTTCCCTGCCGAGCGCCGTACGTAATGAGGTCCCCTCGGTACAGCTCTTCGCCGCTGTAGTCCGTGACCACTCCACGCTTACCCATGAGTCTGTTCCTCCTTGTGGTTCAGTAGATGCAGATAGGCTGCGAAAGCCTGTTGTGGCACAACACCATTTCCGGCTGCCTTGAGTTGTCGGGCCCGGTTGAGTCCCGGAATGTGCGTGACCCAACCTCGGGGCACTCCCATAAGCCATTCCGCGAAGACTGCGGCGAGACGTCGGCCACCGCGCGGCCCGAATTCTACCGGGATTGGTGCCGGTGTGCCCATGAGGACTTCCCAACGGTGCACAGCCGGCGCGTAGTCCGCCCACCACTCGCGAGGACTGTGAAAGGCTCCTGGGGTTTCCTCGGCCACTTCCGGATCCACGGGCAGCAGATATGAAACCTCGTCATCGAGGGTCGGCCCGTGCCCGCCCGCCCGCCGTTTATCCGGATGCTGCGGGGCCCCGTTCGTTCCCAAATTCGCGGTCGGCGTTTTGAACAGCTTATGGGCGCGCTCCTTATCGAATAGCCGCGCCACTGCGGTAACGAGATCCTGCCCGCCGCTACCGTCCCGCTCATGCCTCGCGAAATCCGGCCCCTTCGTCGCGTCGGACGCCAGTGGAGTCGGCAGTAGGGGAAGCGACGAGAAACCATCTATCGCGGTGGTGGGCGGCTCCAACTGCGGACGCCCGATGGCAACACCACCGCGTGTCATACCGTGCCTCGGCCAGTCCCGCGAGTACGTGCGCAAGGCCCCGGTTTCGGATGGCGGATACGTTCTCCAGGAAAATGAGCCGTGGTCGAAGAATGCGAATGGCCCCGAGTACGCTTTCCCAGATACCCGACCTCTCACCGTGAATCCCCGCCCGTCGCCCCGCATTAGAAATGTCCTGACAGGGAAAACCTGCCGTAACAATGTCCACCTCACCCTGAATGGTGGACCAGTCGAATTTTGTAATGTCTCCGATGTTGCGTGCGTGCGGATAACGGGTGGCCAGGATCAAAGACGCGTACGGATCGATCTCCGCGACGATCTTGATCCTTTCCCCGGTCAGGGCCTCAACGGCCCTCCCGATCCCGCCGTATCCGGCGCACAGCTCAAGAATTGGGATGTGTTTCCCCTGTGAAAGAGGGGCCCCGAGGAATCTCCCCGAGGCCCCGGGCCGGCTAGAACTTAGGATCGGCGATAGCGTCCGACCACGACTTGAGTACGCGGATTACCGGCTTGCGGTAAGACACGTCGCGGCCCTTCTTCGTGGTGTACTCGACCAGCTCCAGTTCAAGGGAGCAAAAGGCCTCGGTGCCGATCTTGTCGAGCGCGTTCTCTACTTCGTGCAGAACCTCGGCGAGCTTCCAAGAGCCGGTCTGGAGTCGGAAAATGCCAAGGTCGTAATCCTCGGCGAGGCGGAACATGACGGAAATGGACGGAGCCGGGCCCCGCTTGGACTTAGCGGCTGCCTTTCGGTCCTCCATCAGGGCGGGGCAGCGGCACGGCTTGCCCTTGTCCTCATCCGGCGAAAGGAACTCGACACCGTCGCAGTGATGAATAAGGGACGGGCCGTTCCACAGCTTGAGGTCCGAGGAAATCGCGTCGGTGCCGGAGAGAACGACCTTGACCTTTTCCTGATTGGTCAGAACCTCAATGAAGTTCTCGGAGGTCGAATCGGTTTCGACCGGAGTCCCGCCCATGAGCTGAGCAATAGCCTCGGCCACGTCCGGGTCACCGGTCGTCACGCGCCACTCGGGAAGGGCAACGGGAATGCCGTTCTCTTGCTTGCCACCGTGGAAGCGACCCACGGTGTCGTCCGAGAAATTCGCCTTGGGCTTGGCGTCCGGGTCGGTCTCGAAGATACGAATAGCCATATCGGTAATCCCCCTGGTTTTGGGCATGAAAAAAGGCGGACCGTCGATTACGGCTCGCCTGGTCTGTGCGTGGTGTGGGTAGGTCAGCTTGCGCGGCGCTGCGTTCCGGTCACGAGCCGGCGGACGCTCTCGGCAATCGGGACACCGAACACGGTCTTTGAAAGGTCCCGGTCCCAGTGAAAGACGTGCCGCAGCGTCAGAAAGACATTGAAGATCTCTTCATCGATGCGGACCGGCTTGAATACCCAGCCTTCGGGCGTGATGTGGAGAACGGCGGCGCCGTCGATCTTCGGCATGGGCTCGGACGTGCCATCCGGGGAAATCAGGCGGTCGGCGTGCGCATACGCGGCGAGCTGTAGCGCGACGTCCGGATAGGCGCTCTTGGAAGTCTTCCAGTCGACAACGAGCGTGTGCCACTCGCCGTTTTCGTGGTCGGGCTTGCCGTCCTCGCCGAGTCGCACGCGCACAATGGCGTCAAAAGAGCCCGCGTACTGGTGTTCGTCCGACCATGCCACATCTTCCGCGCGGACGAGCTGAGGACGCACAGCGGTAAGGAACTCGGCGAACCCGATTCGGTACGGCTCTAGATCGGGGTGCACTCGGCCGATTTCCTCCAGCCGAACCATGCGTTCAAACATGTCGTGTGCGTCCGACCCCACCTTTGCGCGCAGCTTCGTATAGCGAAGGTGCGCATTGCGCAGGAAGTCCACGGCGCCCGCCGGATCACGCTCCGCGATAGCCCGCACTGCGGCAAGGTTCTCCACTGCGGTTTCCGCAGTCATCCGAGCAGCCCAGAAAGTCAGGTAAGGCTTTGGGAGCATCGAGACGATAGACGTCACACCCGGTACCTTTTCGGCGGTGCTCGGGTTGACGTAGAAGCGGCTTCCACCGCGCTTGATAGTCCGGATGGCTCCGGGCATGGGTCCCCCTCGTTGGTTGGTGTAGTGCCGAGGGGATGACGGCATGACGGTTCATACTCTTTTTTGGTATGCGTCTAAGAAAATAGAGAGAAAACCAAAACGGCATCTTGCTTGTCATGCCGCCATCCCGTGCGCTGATCAGCGCGGGACGGCGATCCGGTCCGTGAACGCGTGCAGCTCGTCCACGGACCCGCCATTGGTGAGCACGGCGTCCGCCGGGAAGCCGTCTAGCTCGGTCTCGCTGCGGTGCTGTCGCTCGTCCTCGCCGGCCGGACCGTGCGTGCCGGGTCGCTCGATGCGGACCAGGAGAAAGCCCCGGGCACGCAGCGCTTTCGCCTCGTTGCGGTACCGGCAGTCGGTGACGACCACGGGCAGATTCCACCGGTCGGCGACGTCGACTTTCGAGAGAGCGGCACGGATCCAGAACTCTTCGTCCTGGTCCCGGACGGACTGCCCGAGCCGCTGCAACGTCCTGCGGATCTCCGGGCGTTGCTTGGCCCGGTCCCACCCCTCACGGCGCAGAACGTCGGAGAGGCGGAGCGGGAGCGGCCCGGCCCCGGTCGTCTCGTGTCCCACGATGGGGTCCAGGTCGCGGGCGAGGGCTCGCAGCGGGTCCGCGAACGCCACACGGGCGAACGCGAACCGTGAGACGAGCCGGGCCCCCACGGTGTCCTTCCCGGAGCCCGCGCGACCCATCAGGGCAACGTGGCGGTAGGTCACGAGGACTGCTCGTCCGCGTCGTCCTGGTGCTCGTCCTCGGCCGGCTCGGTGGCCCCGGCGGTCTTGCGGTCCTCGGTGCGCTGGACAGCCTCACCGACACCGAGCACGGCGGCGACGAGACCGAGGACAAGCGCGCTCGGCAGCTCGGGACGGTAGTGCGCGACCAGGGCGAGAGCGGCGACGGCAACGGCGTAGATACGGGCCGGATGAGCCTTGATGAACTGCATGGGAGTCCCCCTACTTTGCTATGTGTGATCGGTCCGGCGGTTGCGTGGCCGAGCTGGTCCCCGCCGGGCAAACCAGTCGTCACCGGGCGTCGCTACGGCTTGGGCACCCGCAGCGCGTCCCACGTGCTCTTGCCGGGCCACCCGTCCGCGTCGGCCCCGGAGAACCCCCGCTTTCGCTGCCACGCGGCGTACGACTTGCGGTCGCTCTCGGTCCACTGCGGACCCGGGCCCGAGGCGTACCGGCCGCACCCCTCGGCGACCAGCCGGCGACCCATCGCGGTCACGAGCGGGGAGCGCGGGTTTCGCTTGAACCAGCCGGTTCCGGGGAACGGGGCGAGAACTGCCGTGGCCGCACCGGTGCCGAGCAGCCGCGCGAGACTGTCCGGTCCGGGCACGCCGTCCGCATCGGCCCCGGTGTAGCCCAACGACCGCTGGAAGTCCCGGTAATTGAGCGTGTCGGCGTCCGTCCAGCGCGGACCCGGCCCCTCCGTGTAGTGCTTGCCGAACCCCTTGGCGACCAGGGCGCGACCGACGCGGGTCACATGCGGGCCCTCGGCACCGTGGCCGTACACGAGCACGCCGACCATGGCGCGAGCCCGTGAGACCGCCGGGCCGGTGCCGGACGAGCTGCCCGCGTAGGCGGGACGGCCGAACCCGAGGACGTACGTACGGGGCCGCGTACGGCGATAGCAGCCGTCCCCGTTGCCCTGAGAACCGCTGTTGCCCGAGGACGTGTTGCCCTCGATGGTGTGGATGTTCGCGCCCGCCGGAGAGTCCTCGGTGACGATGCCGACGTGATCGGCAAGCGGCCCCCCGTCCCACGAATAGAAAGCGATGTCCCCGCGCCGAGCCGCTGCGTCCTTCCCCAGCCAACGGCCCCGCTCACGGAACCAATTCACGTGCGACGGGCAGTAGGCGAATCGACCGACTGCCGCAGCGTTCCCGCTCTGCTGTGCCCAGTAGGACACTGCCATGTCACACCACGGGTTGAAATCCAGGCCGTACCAAGCACCATGCTTGGTACGGTTATTGGGGCCCTCCTTGTAGCCGACATCCGCCGCTGCGGCGGACAGCATGGCGTCGATTCCTGACAAGGTTCCTCCTGTGTCTGGGCATGAAAAAGCCCCGCCCGGTGAGCCCGGAACGGGGCATGGTCTGTGGTCGTGCTGTGGCTTATCCGGAGAGTTTGGCGACCGTGAGTCCAGCGGCAACTACTGTCGCCACAGCGGTAATCAGTGCCACAGGAAGTACGAATTTCGCGCGCTCCGATTCGAGTCCGCGAATGCGCGTCTCGTGATCCTCAAGAGTTTCCGTCACGCTCTCCCCCTCCTGTCCTAGCCGCTGAACGTCCCCACGCAATCCAACTACTTCGTCGTAGATTTCGCGGGCTCCGATCACGACGCCCAACGGATCTTCGTTCTCTCCCATGCCCCCCCTTTCTAGGCCGGCGGTGGTGCTCCTGGTCGGACAGGCGGGTCGGGGGTAAGTTCGTAGTCCATCGGCGAATCCGGGCTTTGCGCTCCGCGCAGTATGAGCGTTTGCCGCACGTTGGTCCCGCTGCCTTCGGTGCGAATCCCAACCACCCAGGCAAGCGTGTCCAGTTCCGCCCCGGAAGTATCGACTACGCGCACAACGTCGCCGAGTTCTATTCGAGGATCAGCCAGGATTTCGAGATTCTGCAATCCCGGGGCGGGGTCCGCCGCCGCTGCCACCAGCGCGGAAGCGATCTTCGCCGCCGAGGGCTGATGCTGGATCCACGGCGTCCCGTCGTGCTCGTATGACTGAACTCCGTAGTCAAGCTGGCTTGCGCGGTCGCGCGCCGTCGTCAAAGCTGCCACGGGTGCCTTTGTGTCCGGTGACGCGCGTACGGCGGCGGCATTGAACCCGTGGTAGAAAATCGGGTTTGCCGATCGGTTTCGAATCATCAGATAGACGGTGCCGCCGTCGCGCTGCAAACTGTGTTCCGCTGCCCCAAACACAAGCGAACTCGGCGAAAAAAAGCTGGTACTGACGATGAGATTTCCGTAGCCCGTCGCGTCGCTGCCCACCCATGGAACCTGGGGGTCGTATTGGTCATCACCGATCGGCATTTTCCGTGTGAGCGTGCCGCCGGCTGCGATACTGATAGCGTTTGCCGGGGTGTCGGATATGCGCATCAGTTCATAGTCGAAACCTGCCCATTCCTCCCACCGTACGGCTATTTCGTTACGGCAGGCGTCAATCTCATCCGTCACGGTAAGGCTGCCGATTTCTCGCGTAGACGACACGGTCACATCTGCCTTTTTCGGCACAGTGGACCAGCGGGTGTGGCTACGCCAGCGGAAATACCCGTCCCGGTCGAACTCAGCAGTGGCCAGGGTTGATTTAGCCATCGCCTGAATTACCGACCACGCATCGCCGGACACCTTCGGGAATGCGAGCATCGGGAATTCCGGAGCGCCGAGATGTGCCCCCTTAACCCAAGTACCCGCCAGAGTCCGTTCCGCATCGGTAGCTGGCTTGACTGTAAGCTGCGAAATCTGTAGCGCCTCGGCGCGGATATTTGACAGCCGAAGATAGATCCTTGACAACTGCCCTGGTGGAGATGTTGACGTGGAAAGAGCTTGGTCCGCGCCTGACCAGAATTCCGTGCCATTACGTGTGACCGTGGGGGTTATAGTCGGCACCCCTGTCGAACTCCAGCGCAGCCACCAGCCGAAATGGTAGGTGCCCTCACCCGACACAGCGCCCCAATACACGCGCTGATTATCTAGCGGGTCGATGCTCGCGCCATGAGATGCCGTGAACACACCGCTTTGAAAATCGGCATGCAGAGTAATGTAGCGGTAGCTGCTTTCGGTGCGGTACGCGAGGGTGTAGCGGACGCTTTTCTCTTTGTTAGGGTCCCCGCCACTATTGCCTGCCCACCCCTCGATCCACAGCCCATCGGTCGTCCGGTTGACAGCTGCAGTCGCCGGCCAATATTTAGCTTCCGCCGTGAGGAATGTCCCTTCCATCGCTATTTCGAAAGGTGCACCTGTGCGGCTCCAGTAATTCCACAGGCCGCTGGTCTCTTCGAGGTAGCCGATGTCTGGAACTACTCCGCCGTGAAGCGATGCATAGAACACTGCTGAGCTACGCGGCGGCGGGCACGTGTGGATCCCTGCCCTTCTCAACAGGTAGTCCGTTATCCATGTGCACGAGGTAAGCCATGTGTATTCGACGCTCCACGGCTGCACATTGGCGATGCCAAGATTCGGGCGGGGAAGAAGGGCCGGCTGCCGCAGCCGGTCGGCTCCGTCCAGCGCAGACAGGCTGACGGTGTCGGAGCCCGACTCGGCCGAGCGTGACCGCACCGTTCCTCGGAACGTGTCCAGGGCTTCCCCGTTGACACCCCACCCGTGCACGACGGACTGTCCGGGCCTCGCGACGTCCCCTGTAATGCGACTGGCCCACGGGCCGTACAGGGCGGGGGCCGACTCGTTGCCCGTCCCCGTAATCGTGACGTCGAGCTGAGCGCTCGCGGGGCCCGCGAACGCGCGCACGGCCTCGGGGAGATCCGTGGAGTACGCCCGGTCAAGGGACCAGCTTTCCACTTGCTCGGACATGTCCCGGCCACCAAGCCGCAGCGTGTGCGCGGCTGAACGCTCACCGGCTCCGAGAGCGGCATTGAGCGACGTACTACCCTGCCGCACCGCTAACCACCTCCACCAGTTCCAATCCGATATCCCGGTACCGCCCATCGCCCGCCGTCGCGGTGTGGCTGTACCCGGTGACCGCGTAGGCGGGACTTCCCTCTCCTGCGGGCGGTTCGCCTGCCAACAGCTCTGCGGATATATCTCCGGGCGCCAGGACAGACGCGCCCAACGTCCACGTGCCGACGCCGGAGAACCTGACGCCGGGCCGCACATAAGCGGCACCGGCCGGTGCTGTCGCTACAAGGGGCACGCCAGGGGTGTTGTGGTTCGTGGTGGACAACAAATTCTTTGCTGCGCCGTACCAGTAGAGCCGGAGTGCGCTGAGGGCCGCCCATTGCAGCCCTGGTGCCCACCAGGTAAAGACCTTCCCCGGGGCTACGGGGTAACCGTGGAATTGACCGTGCAGCCACAGCAAATCCACGGAGTCCCCCGCAGCGGTTACTTCGACAACCACGGGAATATCGTCGCCGACGATCCCGAGACCCAGTTTGATTTCCGCGTCTGGGGCCCACTGTGAGAGCTTGCCTCGGCCGGCAGCCTGCGCGGGTGCGAGAAGATTCCGGGAAAGCGGATCCAGTACGGCCACGGGGCCGCGAGAATCCGTCCGCCGGGCTAGTCGGTCAAGATAATCCACATCCGGTGTTTGCATGGCCTCCCATTGCATTTTGAGCCGGCGGGGTGCTGAGCGCGGAGCCCACACAGTGACTCCGCCGCTCAGCGAACGAAACTCGGTTATTCCGAGATCAGGCGATCGATCGAACGAGCGGGCGCCGTCCCGGATTTCCCGAAGGCTGCCGGGTACCCCTATCCACACGGTTACCTCCTTGCAAGTTTCCGGTTTCCGGCGGCGACCGCTCGGGCAATCTCTTGGTCGCCGATCCTGAGGACGATTTCGCGGTCCGTACGCTCGGCAAGGAATCTTCGGAGTTCCTGCACCAGGGCTTCAGGGCCGCCCGAGCGTGATACGCCGACTGGTCGTGCTGCCCTTGCCGCATCGATACGCGGCACGGTCACCATCGAGCGCAAACGAGCATCGAGAACGTGTTGTGTCTTGTCGATTCCGTCGGCCACACCGGGCGGGAGCCATTGGCCGATCTCATCACGCATGAGTCGCGACGGGGAATTGATCCCGAGCGCGGACGCGATAGGCCCGGGGATGGCGTCCTTGGCCCATCCGACAAGTTTGTCTTTGAGCCACCCGGTCATGTTCTGGATGCCGACCCAAAGGCCGTGGATAAGGTCCCCGCCCATCTTCCCGAGCAGCTTCCCGAAATCCCCGAGCGCGTTCTTGATCCGCCCGGGAAGATCTTTCATCCAGTCGACAAATTCGCCAATCTTGCCCTTTGCTTTGGACCCGAAGTCGGCTACCCATTTGACGGCATCGACGAACGCTGTACCCAGCTTCCCCACGAATCCGATGATGTCGCCGATCCAGCCGATAGCCGTGCCGATCGCCGTGAACAGTGCCGAAAAGATCGGGCCGGCCAGATCGACAATAACCGGGATTACAGCACCGAGAATCTTCGCGGCAAGCTGCGCGAGCCACGTAACGACAGTCGTTACTACGGAGATAACCGGCTGTGCTTTCTGTACCAGCTCGGACAGCTTCCCGCCGATCATCTGCACAGCAGGAGCAACGCGCGTCGAAATGAACTCGGAGAGAGACGAAAAGACCGGCTGTAGATTCTCCAGGAACGCCGTATAGATCCGCATCGCTGCGGGCAAAATCGTTTCAGTGAAGATCTGCGCAAGGCTCGTCAGAATCGGAGCCACTGCACTGTATATCGACGTGTACAACGACATGAAAGCCGGAAGCACCTGTGTGGACACGACGGTCCACAGACCTTGCAGCGCGGGAAGCATGGTCGTTGTGAAGAGCTGTCCGAGAGCCGAAACGCTTGGGGCGAGGGTATCCCGCATTGTCGTGCCGAGCCCGAGCAGCGTTTGCCCGAGACCGGCTATCGACTGCCCGCCGGCCCCCGAGGAAAACGCCCCGAAGAACCCCCCGACCACCGTGCGCGCGGTCGAGAGCGCAGGACCGAGGACGCTTCCCACTGTGGATGCAAGCGATATCAGCGGCGGGAGAACATTGTTTCCGATGAAGTTCGTTACGCCGGTTTCTAGCGTGCGCTTGAATTGCTCGATCTTCGACGCCGCATTGTTGTGCAGCGCGTCACCCATATTGGTTGCTGCCCCCGCAGTGTCCCCGAGAGCCTTTACGGCGTTGCTCGGATCCATCGCGAAGAGTGCTTGGCCCAAATCCTCGGCTTTGGTGCCGAAAAGCCCCACCGCCGCAGCGTTCTGTTCGGCAGGGTCCTTGATGGCCTTGATGCCGTCTAGGACTTGCTGCAATCCGGCTTTGGCTCCGGGGCCGCCCGCCGCAATCTTGCGGGTCATGTCCTCGGCATTGAGCCCGATAGCCTTGTAGGCTTCCGCGCTCGCCGTGCTGC
This sequence comes from Streptomyces laurentii, assembly GCF_040635425.1. Lineage (NCBI taxonomy): Bacteria > Bacillati > Actinomycetota > Actinomycetes > Kitasatosporales > Streptomycetaceae > Streptomyces > Streptomyces laurentii. The sequence goes on from NZ_JBEYHT010000016.1 coordinate 67,347, forward strand.
CATCCGTCGCCCTGATCTGGAATTCTTTCAGAGCGTCGGCGACAGTATCCGTATCCCGGGCGCCTGCCTGTAGACCCTGAGACATGAGCCCCATGGCGTCTGCGGCAGACAACCCCAGGTCGCGGAATTTCGTGCTGTACTCGTTGAAAGTGTCTGCCATGTCGTCGGCCCTCGGCCCCATCCGCTGCATTCCAGCGGTGAGAATGTCGAGGGCTTCCGACCCATCTTTCGCGAGTCCATTCTTGAGGATCTGACCAACAGCGTTGCTGGTCTGGCCTAGATCGAGTTCAAAGACGTCGGAAAGGTTGGCCACCTTTCCGGTTATCTCTTCGATCTGTGCATTGGTTGCGTCCGGCGGGAGAATGCCCGAGCGCATGACGCCCGAGATTGCGGACGCGGCATCTTCCACGGATCCCGTGATGCCGTGCGCGTAGAGCTGTCCGGCAGCCTCGCCGTACCTCTTCGCTTCCGCCGGGGTGCTGCCTAGGGATGCCTGTATTCGCCCGTCGATACGTGTTTGGTCAAGGGCATCCATAAATCCCTTGGTCAACACCGCAGCGGCAGCGATGCCGACGGCCGCGAGCCCACCCTTGAGGACCCCGCCCATTTTCCCGGTGAAGCCCTCGCCGGCTGCCCCGCCCGCATCTTGACCGGCATTCTCGGCGGGGCCGGTCACTTGCCGCTGTAGCTCGGCCGCGAACCCCTCGACCTCGGGCACGATGCTGACGTACCCCATGCCGACTTCCACGGCCATTAGCCCTCACCCCCCGGAGCGGGCTGCCACCGTGCGAGATAGGCGGCGACTTCACGCGGATCTCGCTGTGTCCCGCCGATCCGATCGGGACGAACACCCGGACGTGGGAGGGGAGTTGGTCGCCGGGAGGGGCTCTTGGTCCCCTCGTTTGCGCGCTGCCAGTTCGCTTCGGCAAGCCGGTCATGTAGAGCGGCGAGTAGCTGCGTCTCCAGTGACCAGCCCGCGTCCTCGCCAGCCAGGGCCCGCCCGAGCGCCGACTCAGTCGGAAGCGCGGTCACCAGCGCACGCAGACGGCGCCATGTGAGCCCCGAGCCGGGCCGAAAGATGTCCCGGACGTCTACGTGGTAGAAGCGCGCTAGGTCCGCTTCAACGGCCTCTCCGTGCTCACTCAGGAGTCGGCAGAGGCCCGCGATTCCCCCAGGGGGACCCCCTCATGGCGCTGCCACTGACGGAAGAGTTCACCGAGGGCAGCAAGCGGAATCGGAATGGCATCGAATGCTGGCCACGCGTCACCGAGACCCGCCTTGAGTAGCGTCTCAATATCCCGCGCGGACGGGGCGTCGATGTTCACGGATGTAAGAACGGACTTGTCCAGTTCACCCGCAGCCGGCATCTCGAAGAGATGACCCGCCACAGTGAACTTGAAAGGTTCCTGCCGGGATTCCTTGACCCACACGTCAAGATCGAAAGCAGTGGTACTCATAGTGTCCCCCAAGGAGTCTGCGGGTGTGGATTAGACGGCGGGAGTTGAGCCCCAAGCCGGGTCATTGCTGTACTTGAATGCCACGGTTCCGTCCGGGCCCGGATAGGCTGTAATCGTCAGCTCGTACGCAATGGCTTCGTCGCCCTTGTAAGTGATGTCACCGGTTTCGGTCACTTCGCCGTCCGGGATCACGATGCGGATATGCGCGTCACCGTCGATGACGTCGAATCCGAAGGTTCGGCGGTCCGGGCCGGGTGCCTTTACGGCAAGCACGGACTTACCGGAAGTCGTAATGACCTTGCTGCCCTTGTGGTACAGCTCAAGTACGGTCTTGCTGGTCTCGATGGCCGTAAAGGAAAACGTCATCTCCGACGAGCTAATGACCTTGCGGACGGTCTGCCCGCCCTGCCACCCCTTGATCTCGGACGAGTCGGCCGAGTTCGACTCGGTAATGCCATCGTCGGAAATCCATCCGATATCAGTGAAAGCCACGTTCCATGTGGCTTCGGAATCGGTCGGAAGTGTGGTCTTGGGCGGTGCCACGTATGCGGCACCAGTCACGGCAACGCGAACGGCGTTGGCGCTTAGAGACATGGGTGTCCCCCTTGCTTGAGTGGTGGGATGTAGCCACACGCTCGGACGTGTGGCTGTACGATGTGCGCCCATGGATGCAGGATTGGCCGCCGTACTTGGCGCAGTGGCGGGCGCTTCCGGAGCCGTAGGGGCGGGACTGGTCACCGGGATATCTCAATGGAAAACCGCCAAATTTGGAGCTCGGGCGGAACACACTCGGCAGCGTCGCGAGTTTCGGCAGGCTTCATATCGAAAGTTCATCGAAGCCCATTGGGCGTTTGCCGAAATAGTCGACTCGTTCTATTTCGAACAAGACCCGACTCCCGAGATCTTTACAAGTCAGACTGCAGACCGTCTCGAAGAAGCCATGAAGGGCGTCCAAACGGCGTTCTTGGACGTCGCGCTAGCAGGTCCGAAAGAGGTCGCACACGCCGCTGAAGAGCAGAACTCCACGGTGCGGGTAACCGCGAAACGGTTCCATGAGATCGCGCTTTGTTACGCGGGAGCGGATGGCTATGAGAGCGACGCAATACCCGGGTTCTTTCAGTCTCTGCAAGGTGCCACGGCAATGCTCGGTATACGCGATTTCCTAGACGTGGCTCCCATAGCGCTTGACAATGACGGATCGGACAAGCGGCGCGGATAGCTACAGCACGCGTCCGCGCATGTGGATTTCCACGGCGAACGCGTAGCGGGGACAGCCAGACTCGGGATCGGGTAGCCACTGCGGCCCCCCGACTTCGCGCACGGTGTAGACCGGCACCCCGCCCCGGACTCCGGGGATGGCGTGGACCAGGGCGCGGACCAGCTCGGCGAGATCAGCGGCGGCGGCTTCGGTCTCGGCCCACGCGTGGATGTCGAGCCGGGGCCGGTCGGACACGACCGTCTGACGCATGCCCCCCACCCGCTCCACCCGGACGAACCGAGCAGGGCGGGGCGAGGGGACACGGGACACGACCGGCACGGGTTCGCCGGCTACCGCGAGAGCGGCCCGGAGGTACCCGGTGACCACAGCGACGGCGTCCGGCATAACGACCACGGGGCGGGTGCTCACTCGGCACCGTCCAGCCCGCCGAGCAGAGCCCGCCGCGTGCCCTCGATGTCGTTGTGTTTCGTGTAGTTGCCGATCACAGCGGCACGCCATCGGTGCGTCCCGAGGGCGGAGTCTGTGCGGAAGTCGCCGCCCGTGGTCGACGTCGCTGCGGACGCGATGCGCTCGGCGATCCGGCTAATCTCTGCCCCCGAACTTGGCGTTTTCATAAGAGAGTTGATGCCGGATCTGTTCGGACGAAACTTCACCCGATCACCTCCTTAAGCCGTGCCTCGGTGTGATGGTGGCGCCCCGAGACCGTCCACCGCGCAACGTCGCCGTCCACGTCGAGCAGCCGGCCGAGCGCCACCACGCGGTCTCCGGGCTGTAGTTCGACATCGACACCGCGACGGGTGGCCAGTCGCCACCCGGTGACGACCACGGGCCGATCCCCGGTGTCCTCGGTCGACGCGTCCGGCTGGACGGATACCCGATGGACGGTCGTCCTGGTGGCGTTCGTCCAGTCCCGAACGGTGGTCTCGTTGCCGTACCGGTCGACCACGAACGGCGCCCGGACGACCACGACGGTCTGTGTGTAGTGGACGCTCACCGGAGCCTCACCACCGCGACGCGTCGCCGATACCGGGCGAGTAGGTCCCGGTCCGCCGGGGCAAGGGATGCCCCGATGGTCTCGGCCGAGTAGGTCACCGAGACCGAGCCCACGCTTTCCTGTCTCAGGTCGGACGGGTTGGTGAGCACTCGGCCGGCGAGGGTGAGCACCACGGCCAGGACGTCACCGGGCACCGTCGCGTACCCGTGGGTGTAGGTGACGGTCACGGCCTGGTCGTCGACCACGGCGAGCCGGTCCCGGACGAGCTGCCACCGTTCCGGCGGGACGAGCTGCCCGCCCTGGTGGACCGACTGCACGGAGATCACGGGACGCTGCGGCAGCGCTACCCACCCCGCATCGGGGTAGAGGGTCGCCGAGCTGGTGCCCCTGGTGAAGTTCTGCCGGGCTTCCCGGCGGACCACTGCGGACGCCACATCGAGGACCAGGGCGGCGCCCTCGGGCAGCTCGTCCGGCTCGCGCTGCGTCCATGCGGCGAGCTGGTCCACGGTGGCCAGTGCAGGGAGTTCCATTCGGTCCGCCCCTCTTACTTAACTGTCTGTGCGCCGCACGCCAGACACCGCGTCACGGTCCGGTCCGCCCCGTCCGAGTCGAGCACCGGAAAGCGCTCAATTCTGGACGGGTCGGCGCACGAATCCGCGTGCGGAATCCGGGGCACGGACGCTGCGGCTCGCTTACGCGGCGGCATCCCCTACCCCCTCCGATTACTTGGCGAGAACGCCATTGAGGCGAGCGGAAGCCTTACCGCCGAATACGGCGAGACCGCAATAGAACTCGATTCGGGTGCGGTAAGCCGGCTTCGATTCGAGCTGCCCGAGATCGTCCACCATGACGCCACCATTGGTGAGACCGGTCACGGCCTGGTCGTCCTCGGTCTGGCCGAATCGAACCGCATAGACGCTGGACGCGTCAGTGGCAGTGCCCTGAGTTTCCGTCTGCGGAAGGATGTCGGCACCCGCAGCAGTCTGGCCCGGGTCGAGCAGCGGAATTCCGTTGTACGTCGCGACCAGCTTTCCAGTCAGAGCCTCGCGGACCATCTCGTATCCGCCGAGCCGGCGAGCCGCAGACTTGATCTTCGCGATCACCTGACGGTTGGCGTAGATCGCGCCGTTGGTGCTGTTCAGGCCCGGGACGGAGCCCACCAGGCCGTCCAGCAGATCAAAGAACGCATGCGCGTCCGCACCGCCGTTGCCTACGATCGGAGCGCCGTTCGTGCCCGCAGAAATTACCTGTGTGCCGGTGAGCCGCTTACGCAGACCGTCAAAGGACTTGGGGTCGGTAGCGGTGTCACCGTTGAAAAACGTGTCCTGGTACTTGAATGCGGCAGCCTTGACCTTCATGCGGGTCTGAATTGCTCGCTGATCATTCAGGTTGCCACGCGTCTGGACGATGAACCGATCCACATCAGCGTCACCGCCGAGAATCACGAGGGATTCCGACTTCTGGTTTACCGTGCCGGTGGACTCGGTGTAGCCCTCGTTCACGCCACGAAAAGCGACTCCCGGGAGGGTGGCTTCCTCGTTGTAGCTGTACGAGTTGCCCTCGATGGGCATAAGCGGAATGCGGTCCAGGATGGAAGACTCCTGGACGAACGTTTCAATGACCCCGCGCTGAAGATTGGTCGTGCTGAGCTTCGCGGACTCGGCAAGCGAAAGCGCCATGTGCTATCTCCCTGAGTTTGGGCATGAAAATAGGGACGCACGGGTTCGTGTGTCCCTCGGAAGGTGGGTCGGGTGTACTACTCGGCGTCGCTGTACGCGTCCCTCAGCCGATGGAAGGGAGATTCGGCGGGCTCGTCCTTCGGGTCCGTGCTGCCCCGCTGCCCCGAGCCCACGTCACCCCACGGGGCCGGACTCGTCGCGGTCTCGGCAGCGAGATACGGCTTGTCCTTGACGAGCTGGTCCACGGCAGCCGCGATAGCCGCCGCATCGACGTCGCCGGCCGTACCAGTGAACGCCTCCAGGTCGACCAGGGCGAGCGCGTCCGCCGGGTCACGGAGCCGACCCGTTGCCGCTGCGCGCAGCTCGGCACGAACGAGCTGCCCCATGAAGTCGGCCCGCACTTCCTCGCGCAGCGCGTCAAGATCGGTGCCCCGGGTCGCAGCGTTCGACCGGCGGAGCCGGGACGCTTCGGCTTCGGCGTCCGTGGCTCGCTTCTCTGCCGCAGCTCGGGCAGTGCGCTCGGCCGACAGCTCGGCCGCCGAGTCGGCACCGCTCGCACCCGGCGCCGTGCCCTCGGGCGGGTTGCCGGTCGGCTTCTGGTTGCCCTCGCCCGGCTTCTGCTCCGGGCCGGGCGGGTTGGGGGTCGCGGTGGGATCGTTGGACATGGGTCCCTCTCTATGTGATGTAGCCGTGCTTTCGGAGCATCGCTATTTGGTGCTCTCGGTTATCGCCGGCGAGTTTGAGAATGCTCTCGGGCATGAGGCGGGCTTCCTTCGCGCGCTCGTACCGCTGCCCCGACTCCTTCGCGTAGCCGAAGTCCAGTGCGCGCCCGCCAATACCCCGACGGGTCACTCCCTCGTTGGTCACTCGCATTGGGCCCCGGCCCGTGGCAGCCGTCGACAGCCCTCGGCGGGCATTCACGAGCTGCCCGAGATCGGCCCCCGCCTCCAGGGCCTTGACCCCCGCTGCCCCGAGCCGCTTCCGCTGTTCCGCGGGGCTCATCCGGCGGAAGAGATCTTCCGGGGTGTCGGTCCCGCGCCACTCGGCATCCGGCATCGGTTCCATGCCGCAGTCACAGCGCGGGTGCCGCTGGAAACCGGTGCTGTGGCTGTACTGCCTGCCGGCGAGGACGACGCACCGGGCACACGCGGGCAGCCGCACGACGCGGACGTAGGACACGCAGCGGGGCTCGGCAGCCATGGCTACCGATGTTGCCGCACGGGCCGTGTCGGCGACCGTCGTTGACACGAGCATGGACATTTGATTCAGCCCCGCGAGGGCAGCCGCTTCCGGAGATGCCCCCAACGCGAGGGTCTGCGCCGTGGTGACCGCCGGAACGTACAGCAGCGTGGCAAGCGGTCGAGCATCGGCGGCGACCCCGACCAGCGCCGACGGGTTCAGCAGACCGACCGGGCCAGCTGCCACTCCTTGGGCGAGCATCGACGCCGTGACGAACGCTTGCGCGCCCGCCGCTGCGGTCATCTGTCCCGTGGTCACGGTGGCGAGGATCGCGCGGCCGGTCTCGCCAGACATGGCCGACAAGATCCGGTCCGGGGCCACGTCTCGCCACAACGCTTGCACAGCGTCGACAACGCCCCGCGTGATGCTCTGGACTTCCGTGTACCGGGTCTGCGCGAGCGTCGCTGAGTCGGCCACTACGCGGCGTCCAACAGCTCGTTCGCGGGCTCGTCGTCGCCCTGGTGGTCCTCGGCAGGCTTCGGCCCGTACAGCGCGGCAACGTTTCCGCCGAGGATCGCGCCCGCTTGGTCGTCGCGCATTCGCTTCCATCGCTCGATGACGTCGTGCGTAACCCCGGGAATCCGCTCCCACAGAGCCTCGTCCGGTACACCGATGGACTTCAACTTCACGAGCGAGTCCGCGAACTGGACCTCTGTCCTGAAGTGCGGGTCACGCCACACCACGGAGCCCAGAGAAAGAGATTCAGCCCGCTTCGGTTCTCCGGCCGCGAGGGCTTCCAGCCGCATGACCTCTTGCAGTCCCGCGCCGAAGTGGTCCTGTCGCTCGTACGCCTTCGCCACAAGCCCACTCTCGTCCGCCGAAACGGCAGACTCGGGAATGTTAATCAGCTTCTTATTCAGGTAGATAGCGGGTGTGCGGGTCTGCGCGGCAATGTGCTCGACTGCCTGAGTGATCAAATCAAGGAATCCCCGAAGATCAGCAGCCGAGAATTCAGCGATGCTCGCACCCTGGCGTTCTAGCCACAGCAGGCGGTCAGAGCGGAACTTCGCTAGCGGCTCGTCCTCTTCGCCGACCACTTCGCCGCTATCCGGGTCGATGATCTCCCGAACAGGGCGGTCCATTCCGAGGACGACACGGGCGGGAAGGGCCCGTTCGTCGCTCGCCGTCATTGCGTGCGCCCACAGCGCGTTAATGGCGTTCTGAAGCGGGATGACCGGGGCCAGTTCCGAGACCGGTGACGCGCCAAGCCGAGTCAAGTTCGGCAACTCGACCAGCGGCACAACCTTCAAAGGATTCGGGACGTGGCTCGCCTCACCACGGGAAAGCCCCGCAGTGCGACCGGTCCACACTCCCCCGGAACCCGCGCGGAGCCGCTGCCACCGGTACACCATCGACGGGGTAAAGAGGGTGGCGAACTCCAAATCATGATCCGTCCACACCTTGAGCCCCGCCGCACGGAGACGACGACGCCCCGGAACGTACTCCACGACCGCCGTGGTCGGCTTCTCAAAAGTGATCTCCGTGCCGACGCCGTCCGGCTTCCACACCAGCGCGAACGACCGGCCGGAGATCAGCGCTTCCAATAGCGCTAGGTTAACTTCGACGTGGCAGCCACTGCGCTTCCACGCCCGTTCGGCGGCCTTATCGATCGAACCGTCTTCCAGCCTGAACGCGAGGGGCCGCAGCCGTTCGGCGGTAGCGTGCGTGATGGTCCGGCACCAGTTGTCGGAGAACCCGTCAAACAGGTCTCCCGTTTGGGTGGAGAACTCGGGCGAGGCGAAGAGCAACGGATGCTTTCCCTCGAAGTAATCCGACCACTTCCGGATCTTCTGACTCCGCCGCTGCAACTTCTGGTAGAGCCGCTCCATCATCTTTAGCGGTGTTTCCGCCATGACCCCCCTCTCTAGGCACTCGCGGCGCGAGGCTTCTTCAGCGGTCGGCGCACGTATCCGTCAAGCGCCATGACCGCAGCGGCAATGCCGTCGATTCGCGCGGATGACTTGCCGCGATCCGGCTTCACCGGGCGCATGTTGTCGTTTCCGTCGCGGTAGACCTCCACGACGCTCGCATTCCAGCGGAGCACGGTATTACCGCCGTGCCGTATTCGCCCCTCGCGCAAGAGACGTTCAAGCTCCTTGCATCCGGGGGACATCCCTAGGTACGTCTGCGCGACCGGCACGACGTCGACACCGCGCGTCCGCGATTCGATGCGCTGGACAAGCTGCCCGGCGAACATGCGGTCATAGCTGATGCGCTGAACGTCCAGCCGGCGGCAGTCCGCAACTATTTGTTTCTCGATCGCGTCATAGTCGATCGCGTCGCCCTCGGTAAGCGTGATCAGCCCCTCGCGGGCCCATTGCCGGATCGGCACCTGTAGCTGTTGCTCTAGCTCGTCGGCTCTCTCCTCTGGCAGCCAAAACCGAACGATCAACTCCAACTCGACCCCAGGCACACGGGACTCCACAGCGAGCACCCATGCCGACAGATCGGAGACCGCAGACAGGTCGACCCCACCCCACGCTCGCCGGTACCGAAACGCTTTGTCGTTCACCGTTCCATCGTTCTCGTCCCACAACGAGAGCGGCAGCCACCGTGAAGCGGCCCGCATACGCCGGTTGAGCGACAGCCGGCAGAATGTCGCGAAATAACTCGGTGTCGACCGCGCCTTGTTTGCCTCACGCCGCATATACGCGAGCGACGGGGACGCGCCCAACCCCGGATTAGCCTTACGCCATGTACTTTCCGCGAAAGGATCGTCCGACTCCTCGGCAGCCCAAATAACCCCGTAGTGACCGGGATCCGAGACCACATTGTCCGCGCAGCGGCGCGTATACGTGTGCTTCTCGTCATAGATGCTGCCCTCGGTGCCCTCATCCGCCGTTGTGATGTAGATGACCAACGGCTGATCACGGGCACCCGTGCCAGTCTCGATAGCGTCGATAAGGTCACGGCGCTTGTGAACGTGCACCTCGTCGACGATCGCGCCGGACACATTGAGCCCATGTGCGGTCTCCGCGATCTTCGACAGCGCGCGAAAGATGCCGCCGGTACGCGGGACTCGGATAAGGCCCCGTAGAACCTCTACACGGCCCCGTACGGCCCGCGAAGTGAGCGCCATACGCTTAGCGTCATCAAAGACCCGCTCTGCCTGTGGAAGCGAACCAGCAGCCGCGTACACCTCTGCACCGATCTCGCGGTCCGCGAGCAGCAGCACCAGCCCGATACCGGACGAGAGCGTGGACTTACCGTTCTTACGCGGGACTTCAATCCAAGCCGAGCGAATGACACGCACTGCGCGTCCTAGCTCGGGGTCATGGGCGAGCCATCCGAAGATCGGAGCGATTACCCAAACGATCTGCCACGGCGCGAGCTTGAGCCGCGAGTTACCCCAACGCCCCTTTGTATGCTTGAACGTCTGGATAGCGTCCACGGCTCGGCGAGCGGCGGACACATCGAAATAGGCGCCCGGGGCTTCCGAGGCTTGCGCTGCAATCACGAGGGGGCGAGACCGGCAAGCGTCGGCTATCTCGTCCTCGGTGAGCCCGAGTTCCCGCAATACGTCCAGCGGGACGGGCAGACCGTCAGTCGAATACGTCTCCATCGTCGTCCCCCATGTTGTCCGGCGGGGTCAGCCGACCCCGGGCAGAGGGAGACAAGCCGAGTTCGCCGATGTACCGGGCAAGCTGAGTGCGGTACTGCCCGACAATCGTGGTCGCGCCGTTCTTCTGCCACCCGCGCTCACCCAGCATGAGAATCCCGTTCACGGAAATCTCACGCTCACACTGATCAATTCGAGCGACGCAGATGCAGTAATCAGTGAGCGTGGCCGTGTCCACGCTGCCGAGCCCGGCCGTGAACTCCAGCACGGGAACGACGCGTTGCCACTCACGGGAAGCGACTTCCCGGCACCGGGCATTCACCGCGCCCTGGTCCCCGGACACGTCCGCGAACGTGTCCGTCCATTCCGGCTCGACCAGCTCGGCCGGCGGAACGCTCACCCCCTCGGCAACAGGACGCTTCCCGGGGTTGCCCTCCCGGACCACCTGCAACGGCGGCTTCCTACGTGTCGGATCTGCCATTCCCTCACCCCTCCCGGGTCGCGAGTCGGTCATTCGAGCAGCACGGAAACCCGCGCAAACGGCCCCAGTTGCGGCGCGAGTCTTTTCCCTCCCTGCCGTGCAGCCTCGGGAGGGGTCGGGGGTGCCCCCCTGGTCAAAACGGCGGACGCTCGGCCGATTCACGCCGTGACCGCGCTTCCGCAGCGAATCCGCCGGGCTGATGCTTCGCCGTCTCACGGCTATGACACGACGTGCACAGCGGACGCAGACGCGACCACGCGTCCGGATCGGTGACACCACGAGCGAGCAGCGAACGGCGCGACTCAGGGAAATGATCCGCAACCGTCGCCGGCTTCGAGCACAGAACACACCACGGATGGACGTACAGGTAGCGGCGCCGGATGCTCGGCCACCGTCGCCCGTACGCGCTCGTTCCTGGCGTCTCCCGCTGTGCGTTCGCTTCCCTCTGGTGAGCGGCACAGCGGCCCCCACGGGCGGTCAGTTCGGGGCACCCGGGGATGCTGCACGGGGGGCGGGGTCGTCTGGGCATGGGGGCACCTCCAGCAATAAAGAATTGGGTGCTTGTGACACACGCAGCGGGTTCACGGCGGTGAACAGACTCCCGCGACGCTGTGAAAAAGTCGTTCCACGAGCGGGCACGCATTGGGACGGAGCGGCTCCGGAAACTCTCTCCAAAGCGAAAGAGTTATGGGGCTTTCGGTGAGGTTTACTGAAGCCACCAGGAAGGGAGGGTGCAGCCGTGGCATCCAAAATTGAAGGCAAGAGCAGCACTGAGGCAGAGATGGAGGTCGAGAAATCAATCAAACCCCGCCCTGTGTTCGAGTTACACGCGGGCGTACTCCACGTGACGATGCAGCGCATCCCTGGATGGCTCGTGGCCATCGTCACGACCGGGGGCGGGGCAGCCCTCACATGGTGGACACAGCGCTAGACGCTGCTCACCCCGAACTCGGTCGCCGTCTTGAGCTGATGGCACCCGTGGCACAGCACCTGAACGTTCCCGTCCGTGTCGGTCCCTCCCATCGAGAGGGGCCGCACGTGATCGATGTCCACCTCTGCCACCGCGAAGTTGCCTAGGCACCAGTCACACCACGCCTTGGTCTTGCGCTCGATGACCCGGCGGAGCCGTGCAGCAGCGTCGTGCCGCTCCGCTCGCCGACGAGCCCGTGCACGGCGAACCTGAACAGCGGGCCGCTTCTCGTACTCCCGGTGGTGCCGCTCGCAGCGTCGGCGATGAGTCGCCGGCTCCGTGCAGTCGATACAGCGCATGGCGCCCCCTTGATGTCGTCGGCCTGGTCGTCGTTGTCGTGCCCGCCCCCGGACTCGAACCGGGGAACTCTGCGGAGTGCTTCCGGATCTCCCCGAAGGGGCCGGTACCGCGCACCTCTGCCGTTGGGTCAGCGGGCCTGGACTGTGCCATCGGGTCTTCACTCAAAGATCTCTGCCGAGCGCTACAGTTCGCGCCGTGGACATACCCGACTGGTTCGTCTGGACCGCATTCGGCCTGACCATCTTTCAGGCACTCGCTCTCGTCCCCCTTGTCCGCCGACTACGCGGCCCAGACCCCGCGCAACGCTCCAAAGCGCGCTTTGACCTCCTGGAAGCCATCGGCGGCCTGTTGATCCTCGGCAGCTTGCTACTTGCGTTGGTGCTAGCTGACTCGTGGGGCTGGCTTACCTTCGTTGGCTTTGCACTCATGGCCACCGTTTACGCCACAAAGGGCATCCGCCTGCTTCGCGCTCGCCGACGCCCGATGACCTGATCCCGAAGAACTAGACGTCCTCGCCGGCTCAGGGCCGGTCCGGACACAAAGGGGACTGCACAGCCGTCCAGCAGCCCTCAGACGGGCCGGTCACGAACAAGCGGTGCAGTCCCCGCGCTCTGCCACACGTCGACACCAGGCCACCCCTGTGACGCGGGGTGCGGTGCAGCACGGGCAGAGCCGGTGTGAGGGCGGGCACTCGGGCCGCCGAACTTCCCCCTCGGGGTGGGTGCGCGGTAGTCCCGCCCTCACTGTGTTGTAGGGACCAGCAGATTCCCGGCACCCGCCGTGCGGCGTGCTCGGTGCCCCGTGCGGCCCCTCACTGTGTTGTAGGGACCAGCAGATTCCCGCACCGTTCGTCCGGCTCCGGATCCCGCCGTGCGGCCCCTCACTACGGTGTAGGGACCAGCAGATTCCCGCACCGTTCGTCCGGCTCCGGATCCCGCCGTGCGGCCCCTCACTACGGTGTAGGGACCAGCAGATTCCCGCACC
>NZ_JBEYHT010000016.1:80328-121598 GCF_040635425.1 Streptomyces laurentii
GACCGAGCATGGCGGGATGACGTTCCGGCTGACGTTTTGGTTTTCTCCTTATTTTTTCTTGTGCATACAAAAAACACTCTCTAACCGTCATACCGTCATCGCTCCGCCCGCTGGTCGGCCCGCTGCGGGCACGGCAAAGCCCCGGCAGTCCGCGAGGGGCTACCGGGGCTCGGCTTGGGTCGGCACGGGTGTACTGCATTCTCGGGACGAGTCCTGGATGCGCCGTGCCTGCCTCGTGCTCTCCATACCGGCACGGGGTACAGGGACCCTAACCCGTCGCGCGGGTCACGTGGCGGCCGTTGCGGGCTCGATCAGGCGCATGCTCGCGCCCTCGGTCGGCTTGTCTCCGCGAGTCGCCGATTCGAGCGCTGTCGCGACGCCGTCAAGTTCTTCCGCTGCGGGGTTGAGTTCGCCGGACATGGAGAAGTCCACCCGCCGAGTGTCCAGCTTGCGCCACCCGCCACGGACACCGCGCCGGACATCGAGCCGAACCCCCGCTTCAACGAGCATCGCTCGCCGGCCCGCCGTGTCCTTCTCGGCCCACTCGTCCGCGAACGTGCGGCCCGTGTTCGTGGCGATGCGCTGCGGCTCGACCTTCTCGCGGGACTCCAGATCGGCTATGCGGTTGTCCAACGCGTCCGCCCGTTCCTGCCACGCGTTCGCCGCGTGCTTGGACTTCTGGCGTCCGTACTGCCGCTGGTGCTCCTCGAACTCCGCGAGCGTGGAGCGCAACTCGGGCTCGGGATCGTACCCGGGAATCTCGACAACGTGTGTCGTCTGGACCGGACCGACCACCCGCAGGAACTCGGCTTCAACGTACTCGTCCACCCAGTTCGCGCGGATATTGGCCGGAGCCGCGCACAGGTCGCCCCGCGCGTGGCTGTTGCACTTGTAGAACGGGTTCACGCTCGCGCCGTTCTTCGTCGGCTTGGACAGGTACATCCGGCCCCCGCACGAGTCGCAGTGGATCACACGCAACAGCAGTGCGTCCGTGTCGGCACGATCGCGATTCTCGATGCTGCGCGAGTCGAGTAGCGCGCCGATGCGGTCGAACTCCTCGCGGGTCATGATCGGCGTTTCGCTCGCCATGATTGGGCTGCCCTCGGCGTCGCGTACGGGCCTGCCCTTGTGCATCTTCCAGCCGAGCAGCGTTTCGTTCCGGAGCATCCGCGTGATGACGGCGGGGGTCCACTTGAACACCGAGCGTACGACGTGTGACCCCTTGGCCCCGCCGGTCTTCCCGCCCTTCTCGCGCTTTATCTTCACGGCCCAGTGATCGCGCGGGCTCGGGATGCTGTCTACGTTGAGACCGGCAGTCACCGCCGATACGGTCGCACCCTCCAACAGCTCCCGGACGATCCGCTCAATGACCTTGACGGCGTCAGGGTCGGGGATGAGCGTCCAGCCCTTTCCGCCGAACTTCTCGGGCATGGGGGCGGGCATGTAGCCGTATGGGGGGCGACCACCACCACGCCACCGGAGAGGCATTTTCCGGATGGCTGCCATGGCCCCGGTAACGCGGTCCCGGATGCTCTGCGACTCCACCTGCGCCGCGAAGGCGAGCATGAGCATCATGAGTTCGCTCATGGGGTCCATGGGGTTCCGGAAGTCAAAGACGAGCCGCCCCCCGCCGATGCCCTCGGCGAACACGAGCATCTTCCGGTGTTCGCGGGCCCACTTAGCAAGTTCATGCATGTGTGCCATGGACCGGATCGCGCGGTCAAACCGCCACCACACCAGTGCGTCAAAGTCATCGGGGCGCGCGAGCCACGCGCCGAGCTGGGGACGGTCGAACGGTCCGAACGTGGACGCGCTCACGTCCAGGTCTACGGCCTCGCGGAGCGCGTCACCGGACCCAAAGTCGATGTTGAGTGCGGCTGCCGCTATGTCGTCGGCCTCGCGCTGTCGCTCGGGGCTTGTCGTTTCGTCGGTGAGTACGGACAGGCGTACGCACCGCACACCCCGAAGGGTGCGCGTTTTGTAGACCGTGCCTGCAACGGGGTTCCGGGGAGTAGGTTCCATACCCCCTGTGGAGACCAACGAATTCTCGCCGTCCCGCTTGACCAGCGTCGATGCCACCATGGCCACACTCCAGAACCGCTAGAACGGAGTGTTGGGAGACCCCGAGGGCAACGAGTTCTGCGTCCTGCGCACCCTGGCGCCGTCCGAATAGAACAGCTCTTCTCCTGACCAGGCCCGCGGAATTCGGATGCGCCCCGTGGGCCCGGCCGTGTGCAATTCGGTTCCATGGCGAAGGCGCGAGCGGTGACGTGGAGCGAGCCGGGGGCCGACGGGCTGGGCGAGGCCGTGGGCGTGCTGCGGGAGTGGCGGGCCGAGGGGACGCCGGCGCAGTTGCATCCGGGCGACCTGGGGTGGTTCTGGCGGTCGGGCGCGGCGGCGACCGCCGCGGCCGTACGGCTGTGGCGGGGCCATGGCGGCCGGGTGCTCGCCGTCGGACTCCTCGACGGCCCCGACCTGCTGCGGCTGGCGTTCGCGCCCGACGTCCGGCGGAACGAGGAGCTGGCGCGGCGGCTGGCCGGGGATGTGACCGAGCCGGGGCACGGCGTGCTGCCCGAGGGCCGGGTGAACGTCGAGGCGCCCGCGGATTCCCCGCTCCTGGACCTGCTTGCCGCAGAGTACGGCTGGCGCACCGACGAGCCGTGGACGCCACTGGCGCGCGGTCTCGCGGATCCGGTGGAGGAGCCGGGTGTCCGTGTCGAGGTGGTGGGCCCGGAGCGGGCGGAGGCGTTCGCGGCGGTGCACCGGTCGGCGTTCGGCGGGCGGCGGTTCACGGCGGAGCGCTGGCACGCGATGGCGGCCGGACTCCCGTACGCGGACGGGCGGTCGCTCGTCGCGTACGACGGCCGGGGCGAGCCGGTGGCGGCGGTGGCGGTCTGGTCGGCGGGCCCGGGCCGGCCCGGACTGCTCGAACCGATGGGCGTGCACGCCGGACACCGCGGGCGGGGGTACGGGGCGGCGATCACCCGCGCCGCGGCGGCGGCGCTCCGGGAACTGGGCGCGTCGAGCGCGACAGTGAGCACCCCGACCGCCAACACGGCCGCCGTCGCCACCTATGAGGCGGCCGGCTTCCACCGCCGCCCCGAGACCCACGACCGCTACCGCGACGCCTCGAACCGTCCCTAGTGCTGCGATCGGAAAGGTTCACCGGCTCACCTTCCCGGTCGCAGCACTAGCCTTCCCGCTCATGCGTACGCGGCGCCGGTTCCGCCCTATTCCTCCCGCTCCTCCCGCTCCTTCCGCTCCTCCCGCTCCTTCCGCTCATCCTGTCCCTCCCGTTCCTCCTGCCCCGCGCCTTCTTCGTGTTCCTTCAGGACGGGGAAGCGGCGTGGGGCGAGGGTGAGGAGGGCCAGGAGGGCGAGGGCGGCGGCGCCCGCCGCGCCGAGGTAGACGTAGTCGACGGCGGCGTCGACCGCGTGCCGCAGGTGGTCGGCGGCCGTGTCGGTGAGCGCGCCGGGGGTGTTCAGGGAGTGGACGAGCCCGTCGAGGTCGCCGCCGGTGCCGCCGGTGCCGCCGGTGCCGCCGGTGTCGCGGGTCCGTGCGGTCAGCACCCCGTTGGCGACGGCCCCGAAGAGGGCGGCGCCGACGCTCTGGCCGATCTGGCGGACGAAGAGGACGGAAGCGGTGGTGGTGCCGCGTTCCTCGTACGGGACGGTCGACTGCACGCCGACGATCAGCGGCAGTTGGAAGAAGCCGAGCGCCCCGCCGAGCAGCAGCATGAGCAGGGCGGGCTGCCAGGGTTCGCCGGGGAACGGCAGGAGCGGGAAGGCCAGCAGGACGAGCAGGGCCAGGGTCATGCCGATGAGAGCGGTCTGGCGGAAGCCGATGCGGGTGTAGACGCGGTTGGACAGGGCGGCGGTGACGGGCCAGCTGAGGGTCATCGCCGAGAGCACGAAGCCGGCCGCGATCGGGCCGAGGCCGAGGACGGCCTGGGCGTACGTGGGGAGGAAGACGGTCGGCGCGACCATGAGCAGGCCGAGCGCGCCGAGCGCGAGGTTGACGGCGGCGATGGTGCGGCGGCGCCAGACCCAGCCGGGGATGAGGGGTTCGGCGGCCCGCCGTTCGACGACGACGGTCACGGCGGTGAGGACGGCCGCTCCGCCGAACAGGCCGAGGGACGGCGCGGACAGCCAGGGCCAGGCGACGCCGCCCTGGACGAGGGCGGTCAGGAGCAGCGTCCCGGAGGCGAAGACGCCGAGCGCCCCGGCCCAGTCGACGGAGACCCGCCCCTGCCCCCGCCCCCGATGTCGGTCGCGGCCCCGACCCTGAGTCCGGTGCCCGCCCCGGAGGCCCTCCCCACCCCCGACCCCTAGGGGTTCGGCGGGCCGTCTCGGGGTCGGTCGTCCCGGCTCCACCAGGTAGCGGGCGATCAGCCACAGCGCCGCCCCGCCCACCGGCAGGTTGACCAGGAAGATCCAGCGCCAGTCCGCGTATCCGGCGAGCAGTCCGCCGGCCGCCGGTCCGGCGACGGCGGAGGTGGCCCACACGGTGGACAGCCGGGCCTGGATCCGGGGCCGTTCCTTCAGCGGGTAGAGGTCGGCGGCGATCGTCTGGACCGTGCCCTGGAGGGCGCCGCCGCCGAGGCCCTGGACGACGCGGAACGCGATGAGCGACCCCATGTCCCAGGCGGACGCGCACAGCACCGAGCCGACGAGGAAGAGGACGATTCCGGTGATCAGTACGGGTTTACGGCCGAAGGTGTCGCTGAGTTTCCCGTACACCGGCAGGGTCACGGTCACGGCGAGCAGATAGCCGGAGAACAGCCAGGAGAAGACGGACAGTCCGCCGAGGTCGCCGACGATCTGGGGGACGGCGGTGGAGACGACCGTGCCGTCGAGGGCGGCCAGCGCCATGCCCAGCATCAGCGCGGCGACGACGGGCCCGCGCCGTGTCCCGTCGCCGCCGCCCGCTCCCGTACGCCGTGCCGACGCTTTCGGTGTGGTCGCCCCGGACATCGCTGCCGCTTCCCCTCGTCGTACCTCGGGCTCCCGTACTCCGCCCGTACGCCTCCGGTTCGATGCCGCGTACATCCAAGGGAGCAGACGAAGCCTCCCACCGGTACCACGGGCTGAGGAACCCCTAGGGGCAGCTCCCTCAGAGAGGCCAGGGACCGTTCGTCCCGGCGGAGGACGAGCCGAAGGGCCTTCCGTCCTTAGCTTGTTCTTACGAGGCGAGCGCGTCGCGCCGTACCGCCTCACCCCTCCGACGATCCGTCAGATCTGCCGGATACCTCGGATACCTCGAATACCTCGGATACCCACAAGGAGAACGACCGTGACTTCGGCTGTGACCATCCCCAGGCACGGGGGAACTGGAGAGCGTACGGCCGTCGCCGCGCGGGCGCGTCAGGTCGTGAAGGCGTACGGCTCGGGGGAGACCCGGATCGTCGCCCTCGACCACGTCGACGTGGACATCGCCCGCGGCCGCTTCACCGCGATCATGGGGCCCTCGGGCTCCGGCAAGTCCACGCTCATGCACTGCCTCGCCGGTCTCGACACCGTCAGCGGCGGCCAGATCTTCCTCGCCGACACCGAGATCACCGGCCTGAAGGACAAGAAACTGACCCAACTCCGGCGGGACCGGATCGGGTTCATCTTCCAGGCGTTCAACCTGCTGCCCACGCTCGACGCCCTGGAGAACATCACGCTCCCCATGGACATCGCCGGCCGCAAGCCGGACGCGGACTGGCTGCGGCAGGTGGTCGAGACCGTCGGTCTGGCCGAGCGGCTGAAGCACCGGCCGAACCAGCTGTCCGGCGGTCAGCAGCAGCGTGTCGCGGTCGCCCGCGCGCTCGCCGCCCGCCCCGAGATCATCTTCGGCGACGAGCCGACCGGAAACCTCGACTCGCGCGCCGGGGCGGAGGTGCTGGGCTTCCTGCGCCAGTCCGTCGACACGCTCGGCCAGACGATCGTCATGGTCACCCACGACCCGGTGGCCGCCTCGTACGCGGACCGGGTGCTCTACCTCGCCGACGGCCGGATCGTCGACGAGATGCACGCGCCGACCGCCGAGCAGGTCCTGGACCGGATGAAGGACTTCGACGCGCGCGGGCGGACGTCGTGACCGTTCTCAAGACCTCGCTGCGCAACTTCCTCGCGCACAAGGGGCGGATGGCGCTGTCCGCCGTCGCCGTCCTCCTCTCCGTCGCGTTCGTGTCGGGCACCCTGGTGTTCAGCGACACGATGAACACCACCTTCGACAAGCTCTTCGCCAGCACGGCCGCCGACGTCACCGTCAAGCCCGCGTCGCCCAAGGAAGGCGAGGGCAGACCGCGCACCGGCCGGCCCGAGGCGCTGCCCGCGTCCCTCGTCGAGAAGGTGCGGGCCGCCGAGGGCGCCCGCGCCGTCCAGGGCGGCGTCATCACCACGGCCGTCACCGTGGTGAACTCCCGTGACGAGAACGTCGGTCCGACGTCCGGAGCCCCCACCATGGCGGGCAACTGGTCGGCCGACGACCTGCGTTCGTTCGAGATCGCCTCCGGTCGCGAGCCGCGCGGACCGGGCGACGTCGTCGTCGACGAGACGACCGCGGAGAAGAACCACCTCCGGATCGGCGACGAGCTGCGCACCATCTCCGTCACCGGCGACTTCACCGCCAAGATCTCCGGCATCGCCGCCTTCAAGGTGACCAACCCCGGCGCCACCGTCGTCTGGTACGACACCGCCACCGCGCAGCGTGAACTCCTCGGCAAGGAAGGGCTGTTCACGCACATCACCGTCGACGCCGCGCCCGGGGTCAGCGACGACACGCTGAAGAAGCGGATCGCCGCGAACGTCGGCTCCGGCTACGAGCTCCGGACGGCCGCCGAGTCCGCCGACGCCGGCCGCGAGGACATCGGAAGCTTCCTCGACGTCATGAAGTACGCGCTGCTCGGCTTCGCCGGCATCGCGTTCCTCGTCGGCATCTTCCTCATCGTCAACACCTTCTCGATGCTGGTCGCCCAGCGCACCCGCGAGATCGGCCTCATGCGGGCCATCGGCTCCAGCCGCCGCCAGATCAACCGGTCCGTCCTGGTCGAGGCGCTGCTCCTCGGCGTGGTCGGCTCGGTCGCCGGTGTCGCGGCGGGCGTCGGCCTGGCCGTCGGCCTGATGAAGATCATGTCGTCGATGGGCATGGAACTGTCCACGGAGGACCTCACCGTCGCCTGGACCACCCCGGTCGCCGGCCTCGCCCTCGGTGTCTTCGTCACCCTCCTCGCCGCCTTCGTCCCGGCCCGCCGGGCCGCGAAGATCTCCCCGATGGCCGCCCTGCGCGACGCCGGCACCCCGGCCGACGCGAAGGCGGGCCGGGTCCGCGCCGTCCTCGGCCTGCTGCTGACCGCCGTCGGCGGGGGCGCGCTGTGGCTCGCGTCGCGGTCGGACGAGTCCGGCCCGGGCTCGATGTTCCTCGGCCTCGGCATCGTCCTGTCCCTCCTCGGCTTCGTCGTCGTCGGCCCGCTCCTCGCGGGCGGTGTCGTCCGCGTCCTCGGCGCGCTCGTCCTGCGCGTCTTCGGCCCGATCGGCCGGATGGCCGAACGGAACGCCCTGCGCAACCCGCGCCGCACCGGCGCCACCGGCGCGGCCCTGATGATCGGCCTCGCGCTGGTCGCCTGCCTGTCGGTGGTCGGCTCGTCGATGGTGGCCTCCGCCACCGAGGAACTCGACCGGACCGTCGGTACGGACTTCATCATCGAGACCACCAACGGCCAGCCGATCGTGCCGCAGGCCGAGGCCGCCGTGACGAAGACCGCCGGGCTCGACCACGTCACCCGCTACAAGGCGGTCGAGGCGACCGTCACCGACCCGCGCGGCAAGGCGGTGAAGAACGGCGTCGTCGCCGCCGACCCGACGTACGCCGGCGACCTGCGCCGCGACACGACGGCGGGCACGCTGTCCGACGCGTACGGCCCGGATGCCATGTCCGTCGGCACCACGTACGCCGCCGAGCACCACGTCAAGATCGGCGACACGCTCACCGTCGCCTTCACCGGCGGCAAGCAGACGAAGCTGCGCGTCGCGGCCATCACGTCCGACGACAACAACATCGACAAGGGCGCGATGTACACGAGCATCGAGACGGCGGAGAAGTACGTGTCCGCCGACAGGATGCCCAGCCTGATCGTCTTCGCGGCGGCCGAGGACGGCCGGGTGGACGCCGCGTACACGGCGCTCAAGAAGGCCCTGAAGCCGTATCCGCAGTACAAGGTCTCCAACCAGGCCGACTACAAGAAGACGCTCCAGGACCAGGTCGGGCAGCTGCTCAACATGGTGTACGGGCTGCTCGCCCTCGCGATCATCGTCGCCGTCCTCGGGGTCGTGAACACCCTCGCCCTGTCCGTCGTCGAACGCACCCGCGAAATCGGCCTCATGCGCGCCATCGGCCTCTCCCGCCGCCAGCTGCGCCGCATGATCCGCCTGGAATCCGTGGTCATCGCCCTCTTCGGCGCCCTCCTCGGCCTCGGCCTGGGCATGGCCTGGGGCGCGGCCGCCCAGCAGCTCCTCGCCCTGGAGGGCCTCCGCGTCCTCGACATCCCCTGGCCCACGATCCTCGGCGTCTTCGCCGGCTCGGCCCTCGTAGGCCTCCTCGCCGCCCTGATCCCCGCCTTCCGCGCGGGCCGCCTGAACGTCCTCACGGCCATCGCCACGGACTGACCACCACCCCCCGAGGGGCGTCGCGCCTGCCGGCGCGACGCCCCTCACCCATGCCCACCCCCAAAAATCCCACCACCACCAGCGGACAGGGGCCCACGACGGAGACCCCCTCCCCGGCCCCCGCGCCACCGCACCACCTCCACCCGCACCGCACGCCCCGCGCGCACGCGCCCCGCGTCGTACGCTGGAACCCCCCGGCCCGTCCCACGTGTCGGGCGCTCCGCGTTGCCCACTGCCGGGATGGAAGCCCCATGAGCCTGCACGGTCTGCTTGACCTCGTCGTCCACGACGCGGCCCTCGCCGAGGCGGTCGACGCCGCCCGCGACGGCAACCGCCCCCATGTCGACCTGGTCGGCCCGCCCGCCGCCCGCCCCTTCGCCGTCGCCGCCCTGGCCCGGGACGCCGCCCGCCCGGTGCTCGCGGTGACCGCGACGACCCGGGAGGCGGAGGATCTGGCGGCGGCACTCCGTACGTTGCTGGACCCGGACACGGTGGTGGACTACCCGTCGTGGGAGACGCTGCCGCACGAGCGGCTTTCGCCGCGGTCGGACACGGTCGGCCGTCGTCTCGCGGTGCTGCGCCGGCTGGCGCATCCGTCTCCGGACGATCCGGCGACGGGCCGGGTCAGTGTGGTGGTGGCGCCGGTCCGTTCGGTGCTGCAGCCGCAGGTGAAGGGGCTGGGTGAGCTGGAGCCGGTGGCGCTGCGCACGGGCCGGCAGGCGGATCTGGAGGACGTGGTCGCGGGCCTTGCCGCCGCCGCGTACTCGCGCGTCGAACTGGTCGAGAAGCGGGGCGAGTTCGCGGTCCGCGGCGGCATCCTGGATGTTTTCCCGCCGACGGAGGAGCATCCGCTCCGGGTGGAGTTCTGGGGCGACGACGTCGAGGAGATCCGTTACTTCAAGGTCGCGGACCAGCGCTCCCTCGAAGTGGCGGAGCACGGCCTGTGGGCCCCGCCCTGCCGTGAGCTGCTGCTCACCGACTCCGTACGGGAGCGGGCCGCGGCGCTCGCCGAGGAGCACCCGGAGCTGGGCGAGCTGCTCGGCAAGATCGCCGAGGGGATCGCGGTCGACGGCATGGAGTCCCTGGCTCCGGTCCTGGTCGACGACATGGAGCTGCTCCTGGACGTCCTGCCCGCGGGCTCGATGACGGTGGTCTGCGACCCGGAGCGGGTGCGGACGAGGGCGGCGGACCTGGTGGCGACGAGCCAGGAGTTCCTGGCGGCGTCGTGGGCGGCGACGGCGGGCGGCGGCGAGGCGCCGATCGATGTCGGCGCGGCGTCGCTGTGGGGGATCGCGGACGTCCGGGACCGGGCGCGCGAGCTGGGCATGATGTGGTGGTCGGTGTCGCCGTTCGCGGCGACGGACACGGAGCTGGACGGCGACACGCTCCAGCTCGGCATGCGCGCCCCGGAGGCGTACCGCGGCGATACGGCGCGCGCGCTCGCGGACACGAAGGGCTGGCTGGCGGAGGGCTGGCGCACGGTGTACGTGACGGAGGCGCACGGCCCCGCGTCCCGTACGGCCGAGGTGCTGTCGGGCGAGGGCGTCCCGGCCCGGCTGGACCCGGATCTGCCGGACGCCGACGCGCTGTCGCCGTCGGTGGTGCACGTGTCGTGCGGTGCGATCGACTACGGCTTCGTGGATCCGGGCCTGCGTCTCGCGGTGCTGACGGAGACCGACTTGACCGGCCAGAAGGCGGCGGGCAAGGACGGCCGCCGGATGCCGGCGAAGCGCCGTAAGACGATCGACCCGCTGACGCTGGAGGCGGGCGACTACATCGTCCACGAGCAGCATGGTGTGGGCCGCTACATCGAGATGGTGCAGCGTACGGTGCAGGGCGCGACGCGTGAGTACCTGCTCGTGGAGTACGCGCCCGCGAAGCGCGGCCAGCCCGGCGACCGGCTGTACATCCCGACGGACCAGCTGGAGCAGGTCACCAAGTACGTGGGTGGCGAGGCGCCGACGCTGCACCGGCTCGGCGGCGCGGACTGGACGAAGACGAAGGCGCGGGCGAAGAAGGCGGTCAAGGAGATCGCCGCCGATCTGATCAAGCTGTACAGCGCGCGGATGGCGGCGCCGGGGCACTCCTTCGGCGCGGACACGCCGTGGCAGCGGGAGCTGGAGGACGCGTTCCCGTACGCGGAGACGCCGGACCAGCTGTCGACGATCGCCGAGGTGAAGGAGGACATGGAGAAGTCGATCCCGATGGACCGGCTGATCTGTGGCGACGTCGGCTACGGCAAGACGGAGATCGCGGTCCGGGCGGCGTTCAAGGCGGTGCAGGACGGCAAGCAGGTCGCGGTCCTCGTCCCGACGACGCTCCTCGTACAGCAGCACTTCGGCACGTTCTCGGAGCGCTACTCCCAATTCCCGGTCAATGTACGGGCGTTGTCCCGTTTCCAGACGGACACGGAGGCGAAGGCGACGCTCGAAGGGCTGCGCGAGGGGTCGGTGGACGTCGTCATCGGCACGCACCGCCTGTTCTCGTCGGAGACGAAGTTCAAGGACCTGGGCCTGGTCGTCGTCGACGAGGAGCAGCGGTTCGGTGTCGAGCACAAGGAGCAGCTGAAGAAGCTGCGCGCCAACGTCGACGTGCTGACGATGTCCGCGACCCCCATCCCCCGTACGCTGGAGATGGCGGTCACCGGCATCCGCGAGATGTCGACGATCACCACCCCGCCGGAGGAGCGGCACCCGGTGCTGACGTTCGTCGGCCCGTACGAGGAGAAGCAGATCGGCGCGGCGGTGCGCCGTGAACTGCTGCGCGAGGGCCAGGTCTTCTACATCCACAACCGGGTCGAGTCGATCGACCGGGCCGCGGCCCGGCTGCGCGAGATCGTGCCGGAGGCGCGGATCGCGACGGCGCACGGGCAGATGTCCGAACAGGCCCTGGAACAGGTCGTGGTGGACTTCTGGGAGAAGAAGTTCGACGTGCTGGTGTCGACGACGATCGTCGAGTCCGGCATCGACATCTCCAACGCGAACACCCTGATCGTCGAGCGCGGCGACAACTTCGGCCTGTCGCAGCTGCACCAGCTGCGCGGCCGGGTCGGCCGGAGCCGCGAGCGCGGTTACGCGTACTTCCTCTACCCGCCGGAGAAGCCGCTGACGGAGACCGCGCACGAGCGGCTGGCGACGATCGCCCAGCACACGGAGATGGGCGCGGGCATGTACGTGGCGATGAAGGACCTGGAGATCCGCGGCGCGGGCAATCTGCTCGGCGGCGAGCAGTCGGGTCACATCGCGGGCGTCGGTTTCGATCTGTACGTACGGATGGTGGGCGAGGCCGTCGCCGACTACCGGGCGTCCCTGGAGGGCGGCGTGGAGGAGGAGCCGCCGCTGGAGGTCAAGATCGAGCTGCCGGTCGACGCGCACGTCCCGCACGACTACGCGCCGGGGGAGCGGCTGCGCCTGCAGGCGTACCGGTCGATCGCGTCGGCGAACTCGGAGGAGGACATCAAGGCGGTACGGGAGGAGCTGACCGACCGCTACGGCAAGCTGCCCGAGCCCGTCGAGAACCTTCTCCTCGTCGCCGGTCTGCGCATGCTGGCCCGCGCCTGCGGCGTCGGCGAGATCGTGCTGCAGGGCCCCAACATCCGCTTCGCGCCGGTGGAGTTGCGCGAGTCGCAGGAGCTGCGCCTGAAGCGGCTGTACCCGCGTACGGTCATCAAGCCGGCCGTCCACCAGATTCTGGTCCCGCGTCCGACGAGCGGCAGGATCGGCGGCAAGCCGGTGGTGGGCCGCGAACTCCTGGCGTGGACGGGTGAGTTCCTGGCGGAGATCCTCGGTTCCTGAGCCCTTCGCGCCGCGCTCCCGCCCGGCCGCCGCTCCCGCCCGGCCGGGCTACTCCGCCTCGGCGTCGCCCGGTCGGGCGGCGCCGAGCAGCCCGGCGAGGGAGCGGAACGCCTCGCCCGGGTCGCGTCCGGCCAGTGCGTCGTCCAGGTTGCGGGTGAGCAGCAGGGTCGCGAATCCGTGGGCGAGGGACCAGGCGGCGATGCCGACGGTACGGGGGTCGGCCGCCCCGCCCCTCGGCATCGGCACGATCTGAGCGCGGTCCGCCGGTCGGCCGGAGCCAGGCCTTTCGGCCTTCCGTATTCAGGACTAATGGTATGAAGAGCACACCGGAGTCCGTCCTAGGATCTTCGGGTGTCGACCTATCAGAAAGCCCTGGCGGCCTCGGCCTTTGCCCTCCTCGCGCTGTTCACCAACGCCGCGTGCTCCCCGGACGGAGCCGGACCGGGAACCGGCTCCGGCTCCAGCTCCCGTTCCGGCTCAGGATCCGGCGGTGGTGACGGCTCCTCGTCGCGGTCGGCGACCGGGACGAGTCCGCTGGTCAACCCGGACGGGACGAAGCCGGGTCTCGCGCCCCTGACGACCGCGGCCGACCGGGCCGCCGGCCGCGCGCTCATCGAGAGCGTCCGGACGAAGGGGCGCGGACCCAAGACGGGGTACGCCCGCGACAAGTTCGGCTACGCCTGGATGGACACCGCCGACGGCGTCCCGCTGGCCCGCAACGGCTGCGACACCCGGAACGACCTGCTGCGCCGCGACGGCCGGAACCTGACCTTCCGCAAGGGTTCCGACTGCGTCGTCACGGCCATGACCCTGAACGACCCGTACACCGGCACCACCATCGACTGGCGCAAGGAGAAGGCCTCCGCGGTCCAGATAGACCACGTGGTACCGCTGTCGTACAGCTGGCAGATGGGTTCGTCGGCCTGGCCCGAGAGCAAGCGCAAGCAGCTCGCCAACGACACCCTCAACCTCCTCCCGGTCGAGGGCCGCGCCAACTCCTCTAAGAGCGACTCCGGCCCCGCGACCTGGCTGCCGCCGGACAAGGGCATCCGCTGCTCGTACGCCGTCCGCTTCGCCCAGGTCGCCAACAAGTACCGGATGCCGGTGACGGCCCCGGACAAGCAGGCGATGCTGAGTCAGTGCGGCGGCTGAGCGCGTAGCGGAGAACGGGCGTCGACCGGGCGTCGACGGGGCATCGACCGGGCGTCGGCCGGGCGCGGGCGACGTCCACGGCCCCGGCCGAGGGGCCGGGGCCGCGTGGTGGGGGAGTGGGTGTCAGGCACCCTGGGTCTCGCGCGGGTCGGTGAGCTCCCGCGCGTCCCGCGGCGCGGTGACGGCATCGGCGGCGCCCTTGGTCCTGTCGGCGAGCTTGAGCCAGATCACGCCGATGATGATCAGGCCCAGCCACAGGGCCTGGGGCAGGGTGAGGGTCTCGTCGAAGAAGACCGGGCCGAGCAGTGCCGCGCCCGCCGAGCCGATACCGGCCCAGACGGCGTATCCGAGAGCGACGTCGATGGTGCGCAGGGCGGCGCTCAGCGCCCAGAGCGTCAGGAGGAAGAAGACGACGGCGACCAGGGACCAGGTCAGGAGCGTGAAGCCGTGGCTGCCTCCGACTGCCAGGGCGTAGCCGACTTCGAACCCGCCGGCGAGCAGGAGCATCAGCCAGGAGTTGGCCGTGGAGGGGGTGGTGTCGGACATGTGCGTGGGTCCTTTCGCGAAGTGGAGGGGTGGGCGGTGTCCTGCGGGCTCAGGCGGCACCACTGAGCTGGAGGCCGACGACGCCGACGATGATGGCGAGGATGCCCAGCGCCTTGCGCCAGTTCAGCCGCTGGCCGAAGAGCAGCGCACCCAGCAGGGTGATGCCGACGCCGGCGATGGAGGTCCAAATGGCGTAGCCGACACCGACGTTGAAGGTCAGCAGCGCCTTGCTGAGGAAGTACGTTCCGATGGCACCGCTGACCAGGGTCGCGATGGTCCACTTGCGGTTCTTGAAGCCCTCGGCCTTGCCGGCCGCGATGGCGACGGCGATCTCGAAGATGTCGGCGATGGCGAGATAGAGCCACTGCATGGCGGTTCCTTCGTTCGATGTGGAGGACGGCGTGTCGTGGGGGTGCGGCGTACCGGGTGAGCGGTCTCGGGAAGCGGTCCCGGTGAGCCGTCCCGGACGGGTGGTCAGGGACGGGGAAGCGCCGGGCGGGGAAGCGCGAGACGGGGGAGCGTGGGGTGGGCCGAGGCGTCGGGGTGCGCGCCGGCCGGTTGCCGGGAAGGCGGGAGCGGAGTGGTCAGCACCCGTCGATGCCGCAGGCGGCACCGTGGGCGACGGCCTGTTCGGCCTGGATGTCGAGGACGGCCTTGCGGATCTGGGCCGGTGAGGGGACGCCCTCGATGCGGTGGCGTTCGCCGATGATGAGCGTGGGGGCGACGGTGACGCGGTACGCGGCGGCGGTGCGCAGCGCCTCCTCGTGGGCGGCGGTGTAGGTGCCGGCGGTCAGTGCCTGGGCGAAACCGTCACCGTCCAGGCCCAGTTCGCGGGCGATGTCGGTGAGGACGTCCAGCCGGCCGATGTCCCGGTTCTCCTGGAAGAACGCGCGCAGCATCCGCGGGGTGTACTCGGCGGCGCGGCCGTGCTCGGCGGCGTACTGGTAGCCCTCGAACGCCAGCCGGGTGTAGGGCTGGGGCGAGACGGTGGGCAGGGTGATGTCCACGCCCATCCGGCGGGCCATCGGGTAGACCGCGCGGGCCCAGATCGCCGGCAGGTAGTCGTCCTCCGGCCGCAGGGTGGGGGTGGGGTGGGGCCGCAGTTCGAAGGGCATCCACTCGATCTCGACGTCCAGGTCGTGGGTGGCCTCGTGCAGCGGGCCCTCGGCGAGCATGCAGAACGGGCAGACGTAGTCGGACCAGACCTTGATGGAGACCGTGCCGGTCCGGGTGTCGTTGTCGTTCACGTGCGCCTCCGGTTCAGGAAGTCTTCGAAGGGCTCCGTCCCCTCCGGGACGGGCAGCGAGGTGACCTTGACCGGCCACAGGGACGGGTCCCGGGCGAAGATCGAGTACGAGCCCGAGTAGTCGAAGCCGTAGCGCGCGGCCGTCTTGCGGTCCACGACGTGGACGATGTGGCCGACGTTGAAGTGCAGGGAGGCCATGTAGCACAGGGCGCAGGGCTCGCCCGAGGCGAAGAGCGTGGCCCCGGTGGTGGCGCGCAGTCCGTATGTGGCGGCGGCCTTCCGCAGGGCCACCACCTCGGCGTGCGCGGTGGGGTCGTTGTCCTCGCGCACCCGGTTGAAGCCGGTTCCCAGGACGCGGCCGTTGTTGACGACCAGACCGGAGAACGGGATGCCGCCCTCGGCGACGTGCTCGCGGCTGATGCGGACGGCTTCGCGGGCGTACGCGGTCAGCTCGTCCGGGG
The DNA here is from genome assembly GCF_040635425.1 of Streptomyces laurentii. NCBI lineage: Bacteria > Bacillati > Actinomycetota > Actinomycetes > Kitasatosporales > Streptomycetaceae > Streptomyces > Streptomyces laurentii. Next base: position 96,176 of record NZ_JBEYHT010000016.1, read on the forward strand.
AGATCTCGTTGTACATCATCGTCACTCCCCGCTCAGACCGAGTGCGGGTGGGGAACGGCGGCGCCGATGCCCGAGGGGGTGAGGAACGGCCGGGCGTGGCTCCCGGATAAGGAGCCGTCGGTGACGGGTGTGGTGGTGTCAGGCATGGAGCCCCCCAAGTGTTTGTTTGTACGTGCAACTTCCAGACAACCAAGAGATCCCGTCGCAGAACCCTGGTATCCGGTGGAAGCTTGCATGAACATGTATGTTGTTGTCAACGCGCCGCTGAGAGGGAGCTGCTTCATGACCACGATCGCCAAGGTGTCGGCCGCGTCGTCCGATCAGGCCATGTGGGGGAGAGTCCTCAGCCTGCACGCACATGTGGAGCGCCAGCTCACCCAGGCTCTGCAGCGCAAGCACGGAGTGGGGCTCTCCGAGTTCCGCGCTCTGGAGTGCCTCGTCCGGGCCGAGGACGGCGCGCTGCGCATGCAGGAGCTCGCCGAGAAGGTCGGGCTCGGGCAGAGCTCGGTGACCCGCCTGGTGGGCCGGCTCTTCTCGGCCGGATTCGTCGCCCGCGACTTCTGCCCCAATGACAAGCGCGGTGTCTATGCCGTCATCACCGATTCGGGGAAGGGGCGCTACGCCGACGCGCGCGGTACCTATGCCGAGGTCCTCAGTGCGGCGTTGAACGCCGCCGGCGCCGACCCCGAACTGACCGGCACCGTCCAGTCGTTGCGCAGTGCTCTCTGAGAACTGCCGGTCCGCGTGACCGGCCCGCCCCTCCGGGGGTGGGGGAGGGGCCGCCCCTGACGGGGTGGCCCCTTTCGTGTGTGCGGAAGCCGAACGCGTACGGGCGGCCGGCTGCCGCCACGCCGCAAGCGCCCCCCAACGGCCCCCAATGGCCCCCGACGCCTCTCAGTAGGCCCTGTCGTGCCCGTACGCCGGCCGTGACAGACGGCTCGAACGCGACCCCTAACGGTTCCTCGGGTGCGAGGCGTTCAAACGACCGCGGTCGCGTGGTGTGCGTCACGGAGAGGAAAGGAGATACATGCTTGACGAAGCATCTATCTCGGCTAAAGTTGGTGACAGATCGAACGAGCGGAACCGGTGAAGATCAGCCGGTCAGGCGTATGCCGGGTTCCGCGGATCAGCTTCAGCTCCTTCAGCTCCTTCGGCTTCATCGGCGCCGCTCATGCGCCACACTCTCGCTCTTCCCCCTTCGGTGTGATTGCTCAGTCATGTTCTGAATCGGAGGAATTGTGCCGTCATCGAACTTTCTGGACGTGCTGACCACGCACGCCCGGCTCCGACCCGATCAGGTGGCCCTGATCCACGGCGAGCGGCGGGTGACCTACCGCCGGCTGGCATCCCTCGCCGAAGAACTCTCCGACGCCCTGAAAGCGAGCGGGCTCGACCGCCGGCAGCCGCTGTGCGTACCGGCACGCAAGACACCCGCCACGATCGCCCTGCTCATCGGCGCTTTCAAGGCCGGTTACGCGGTCCTGGCGCCCTCGCCCGAACTGGGCGCCTCCGCCCGGGCGGCCCTCGCCGCGCAGGCCCGCTGTTCCGCCCTGCTCACCGTCGACGACGAAGGGGCGCTCGACATCGTCCCGGTCGCCGCCGACCCGCGGGCCGCCGAGGGCTTCGACGCCGCGGATCCCGTGACCGCGCCCCTGATGCTGACCACTTCGGGCTCCACCGGTACCCCGAAGATCGTGCCCATCCCGGCCGAGGGCTTCGCCCGCTTCGCCGGCTGGGCGGCCGACCGGTTCCGTCTCACCGAGCGGGACACCCTGCTCAGCTACGCCCCCCTGAACTTCGACCTGTCCCTGCTCGACGTGTGGACCGCGCTGCGCCTGGGTGCCCGCGCCGTCCTCGTCGAGGCGGAACTGAGCACCGACGCCCGGCATTTACAGGACCTGCTGGCCCGCCACGAGGTCACGTTCGTCCAAGGCGTGCCCATGCTGCACCGGCTGCTCACCCAGGAAGGAGCCGTCCACCCGCACGTCCGCACGGTGATCTTCACCGGGGACGCGATGCCGGAAGCGCTGCTGCGCCGGCTCGGCACGGCCTTCCCCTCCGCCGGCTTCCACAACGTCTTCGGCTGCACCGAGACCAACGACAGCTTCATCCACGACGCCGATCCCGCCCGCGCCGGCGAACGGACCCCCATCGGCCGCCCGTTGCCCGGCACCCGGGCCCTGCTGCTCGACGCCGACGGCGGGATCGTCCATGGCCCCGGCAGCGGTGAACTCCTGGTGACGACACCGTTCCAGACGCGTGGATACCTGCAGCGCTCCCGCAACGAAGGCGTCTTCGTCCCCGCCCCCGACGGCGGGAGCGAGGTCTTCTACCGCACCGGCGACCTCGTCACCCGGGACCTGGACGGACTGTTCTGGCTGCAAGGCCGTACCGACTTCCAGGTCAAGGTCCGCGGCGTACGCACCAACGTCCAGGAAGTCGAGAACGTCCTGGCGGCCCACCCCGATGTGGCCGAGGCCGCCGTCGTGGCGATCCCCGACACCGAGGCCGGCTACCGGCTGCACGCGCAGGTGACCCGTCGGCCCGGTACGTCGCTGACCTCCCTGCGCCTGCGCTCGCACAGCGCGGCGCGGCTGCCCCGCCACGCCATTCCTTCCTCCGTGCACGTCGGCGACAGCCCGCTGCCGCGCACGACCACGGGGAAACCCGACCGCAACCTCATCAAGGCGACACGACAGAAGGGAAATCCCGCATGACCTCCCTGGCGGACGACATACGCGGCTACATCGTCACCGAGTTCCTCGACGGCGAGGACAGTGCCGACCTGACCACCGACTACGACCTCATCGACAGCGGCGTCGTCGACAGCCTGGGCGTGGTCCGCGTCGTGTCGCACCTGTCGCGGACCTACGTCATCCCGATCGACGACATCCCGCTGAACCCCGACAACTTCCGCAGCATCGCCGCCATGTCGGCCTTCGTCGAGAGCGCCACGAAGACCGCCGCCTGAGACACGGATCCTCCGAACACCCCTTCCACACAAGGAGATTGTCATGATCGTTCGCAGCACCAACGAGTTCGCCCCCATCCAGTGGGGCAACGGCACCAGCCACCGTCTGCTCACCGAGGCCGACGGCATGGGCTTCACCGTCTGCGAGACCGTCGTCCGCAAGGGCACGTCGAGCGCCCTGCAGTACCGCCGCCACCTTGAGGCCTGTTACTGCACCGGCGGTTCCGGCGAGGTCGTCACCGCCTCGGGCGAGCGCTACAAGATCACCGAGGGCACCATCTACGCCCTCAACGAGAACGACGCCCACTACCTCATCGCCTCCGACGACGAGGACCTGAGACTCGTCTCCGTCTTCAGCCCGGCCCTGCGCGGCGACGAGAAGCACACGCTGTCCGCCGACGGCTTCTCCCAGTACTGAGTGACGCGCACCGGGGCCCGCCCCGCTCCACGCGGCGCGGGCCCCGGCCCCGACCAGTGACGTACCGGAAGGCAGCAGACATGATCCCCGCACCGCGGACCGCCGGCACCGTACCGGACCCCTACGTAACCCTCACCGACGCCTGGACCGAGGAGCTCAACCAGGACGTCGAACAGTGGGACGCCCGCGAGGAGTTCCCCTGGGAGAAGTGGAAGATCGTCCAGCGCTCGGGCCTGCTCGGCGTCCCGTTCGAGGCGCGGTACGGCGGCCACGGCGGCACCCTGACCGACACGATGCGCGCCTTGCGGGGCTTCGGACACGCCTGCCGCGACGCCGGCCTCGGCTTCACCGCCTCCACGCAGATCGTCAGCGTCGGCGTGCCGCTTCAGGCGTTCGGCTCCGAGGAGCTGAAGTCCCGCTTCCTGCCCGCCATCATCAGCGGCGAGCTGATCACCGCGCACGCCATCACCGAGCCCGACAACGGCTCCGACGCCCTGAACATCTCCACCACCGCCACCCGCGACGGCGACGACTACGTCATCGACGGCGGCAAGATGTTCATCACCAACGCCCCCATCGCCGACCTCTTCCTGCTCTACGTCCGCACCGGCAAGCCCGGCCCGTTCGGCCTGAGCGTCTTCCTCGTCGAGCGCGACACCCCCGGTCTGACCGTCGGCGAACCGCTGTCCAAGATGGGGCTGCGTACCTCGCCCCTCAGCGCGGTCACCTTCGACAAACTGCGCGTGCCCGCCTCCCGCCGCATCGGCCAGGAGGGCGCCGGCTTCCTGATCCTCGACCACGTGATGAAGCGGGAGATCCTCTTCTCCTTCTCCCTGACGCTCGGCGAGATGGAGCACCGCCTCGCACGCGTCCTCGCCCACGCCAAGTCCCGCCGCCAGTTCGGCGCACCCATCGGCGCGTTCCAGGGCGTCTCGCACAAGATCGCGGACATGAAGATCGCCGTGGAGACCGCCCGCAAGTGGCTGACGGACACCGGGGCCAAGGTGGAGGCCGGCCAGGACGCCGCGATCGACATCGCCGCGACCAAGACCGTGGTCAGCGAGGCCAACAAGCGGACGGCCCTCGACGCCGTCCAGATCTTCGGCGGCCAGGGCTATCTCACGGCCACCGGTCTGGAACGCGACATCCGCAACGCCGTCGCCGGAACCATCTACTCCGGCACCAGCGAGATCCAGCGCAACCGCATCGCCTCTCTCCTGGGCCTGTGAGCCGCACACCGACGAAGGAGTTCCCTTGAACGCACTCAGCCCCGAGGAACTGCGGCGGCTCACCGCGCCCACCGACTTCCTCGACTACGACACCGACGCCGTCCAGCGCTTCGTCGACGACGCCGTCACCGACCGCGCCGCCGACAAGCGGCAGCTGGCCGTCGAGCTCTACCACGCCGTCCGCGACGACGTGTTCTACGAGGTCTACGGAGCCGACCTGTCCCCGCAGGGACTCAAGGCCAGCCACACCGCCGACACCCTCAAGGGTTTCTGCCTGCACAAGTCCGCCCTGTACGCGGCGGCCTGCCGCGCCGTGGGCATCCCCGCCCGCGTCCACTACGGCGACGTGCGCAACCACCTCGCCTCCGACCGGCTGCGGGCCCACATCGGCGGTGACGTCTTCTTCCACGGCCTCAACTCCGTTCACCTGAACGGCGCCTGGGTCAAGGCCACGCCGGTCTTCAACAAGATCCTGTGCCGGCTGTACGGGATGAAGCCGCTCGACTTCGACGGCACCGCCGACAGCCTCCACCACCCCTTCGACGACGACGGCCGGCAGAACATGGAGTTCCTCACCGACCACGGCGGCTTCGACGACGTCCCCTACGACTTCGTCATGGCGAACATGCGCCGCAAGCACCCCGGTTTTCTCGACACCGCGGGCACCGGCACCGTCCGCGGCGGCTCCCTGGCCGCCGAAGCCGCCCGCTGACCGCGGCGGCGACCGTCCCCTCCGAACGGCCGCCGTCCGACCCCGGCGGCGGCCGTCCCATCCGAACAGGCAAAGGAGACAGCAGATGAGCGGCATCCGACCCCAAAAGGACGGCTGGGAGGCACGGGCCCGCATCGGCGTGGTCGTTCCGCACGCGGACGTCGGCCCCGAGTCGGAGTTCCAGGCCATCGCCCCCGACGACGTGTTCGTGCACGGTTCGCGCGTCCACTTCGGCGCGATGCGCCCGGGCGGCGAGATGGACCCGAAGATCCCCCACGACCCGGTCCGCGCCTTCGTGGAAGCCCCGCACATCGACCAGGCGGTCGAGCTGCTCGCCGCCTCCCCGCTCGACGTGATCGCCCTCGGCTTCACCAGCTCCGCCTACGTCCTGGGAGCCGACGGCGAGAAGGAGCTGTTCGACCGGCTCGCCGCGTACACCCGCGGCCTTCCGCTCACCGGCACCACCGTCGCGGCCGTCGCCGGCTTCACCGCCCTCGGGGCCCGCCGTATCGCCCTCGTCAACCCCCCGTGGTTCGACGACGAACTCTCCGCGCTCGGCGCCGACTACTTCACCAAGCAGGGATTCGAGGTCGTCCACCACGGCCCCTGCGGACTGCCCAGCAACCAGAAGCTGATCACTCCCGAGGCGCTGGCGGAGTGGATCCGTTCCACCGTCGCCGAGCACCGTCCCGACGCCGTCCTGGTCGCCGGCAACGGCATCCGCGCCGTCGGTGTCATCGATGCCCTGGAACAGGAGACCGGCATGGCGGTCCTGACCGCCAACCAGGTGCTGTTCTGGCACGCTCTGCACCTGGCCGGCGCGGCCGAGGCCGCGCGCTCCGTCACCGGATACGGCCGCCTGTTCGCCGCCGAGCCCTCCGGCGGCGCGGCATGAGCCTGCTGCCGGCCGACGGCCATGTCGCCCTGTTCGTCACCGACGAGGGAGACGCCCACCGCATCCCGCTCGTGTGCTGGCGCGACGACGGCACCACGGTGCATGGCATGCTCCTGTACCGGGGAGCGCTCCACCGGGCCGAGCACGTCCGTGGCTTCCGCCGCTACGCCCACCCCTTGACGGAGGACACCCCCGTGGGCGCCGCGGAGCGCCGGATGGCGCGTGTGTGACCCCGGTGGGGCGACACCCGGGCCGTGACGTCCGGGCCGGTGGCGTCCGGCCGGTGCCCCGGGGCCGGACGTCACCGGCCCCGGGGCACCATCGAATAATCGTTTTACCTGGTCATGGCCCCGCTATTACCCTGCGGCGCATGGACCTGCGCATCACGACTCTCGCCGAACGCCCCGCACTCCAGGGCAAGCTGTGGGGCATGAAGGATCTCTGGCCGGAGTTCATGATGAACGACCCGGTCGGCTGGGCGTACATCGGCCGGATCGTTTCCGAGTTTCCCGAGTACGTCCTCGTCGCCACCGACGGGGCGGACGGCCCGGTCGTCGCCCGCGGCTTCAGCGTCCCGTTCCGGCTCGCGGCCGAGGGGCGCGGCGAACTGCCGGACACCGGATGGGACCAGGTGCTCCTCTGGGCCTTCTCGGACCAGCGGCTCAAGCGCGAGCCGGACACCGTCAGCGCGATCGAGATCACCGTGGACACGAGCGCGCTCGGCCACGGCATCTCGCACCGCATGCTGGCGGCGATGCGCGCCAACGCCCAGCGTCTCGGCTTCGGCGACCTGATCGCCCCGGTGCGCCCCAACGGCAAGCACCTGGAGGCGCGTTCCTCCATCCACGAGTACGCGTTCCGCACCCGCGAGTCGGACGGTCTGCCGCACGACCCGTGGCTGCGCGTCCACGTCCGCGCGGGTGGCACGGTGGAGAAGGTGGCACCGGCCTCCATGACCATCGGCGGTTCGCTGGCGCAGTGGCGCGAGTGGACGGGCCTGGCGTTCGACACCGACGGCCCGGTCGAGGTCCCCGGCGCCCTGATTCCGGTGCACTGCGACACCACGGGCGGCTTCGCCGTCTACGTCGAGCCGAACATCTGGGTCCGCCACCGCCTCTGAGCCGGCCCGGGAAGCACGAAACACGCGACACGCGACACGCGACACGCGAAACGCGACACGCGAGACGCGAAGGGCGTGAAAGCCGTACCCCTGTCACGGCTTTCACGCCCTTCGCGTGTCCCCACCCGGACTCCCCCGGACCCCGAGCCCCCCGAGCCCCGAGCCCTCCCCCCCCGGGCCGGGCCGGTCAGCCGAGGGCGGCCTCGTCGACCATGTCCTTCTTCGCCGGCGCCTCGGCCTTCACCGGCTTGTCGTAGTCGGAGAAGGTGAGGCTGCCGGGCTCCTTGCCGCCGGTGACGGTGATCTTGAGGAGGTACGGCTTCCCTTCGGTCGCCACGTACGCGGTGCTCTTCTCCGCGCCGTCGCGCTGCGTCAGCATCAGCGCCTTCCGACCGTCGAGCGTGGTCTCCCCGCCCTTCACCGTGCCGGCGGTGGAGGTCTCGAAGTCGGCGAGGACCTGCCGCAGTTCGCAGACCTCCACCATGTCCTTCAGGTCGGGGTCCTTCGGGTCGACCTTCATCCAGCGGCCCTTGAGCTCCTTCATCACGGCCGCCTGGACGTCCGCCGACTCGCCCTTGACCTGCTCCTTGATCAGCCGCTCGTCGAAGCGGACGTAGGAGGTCCTGCCGGCGGTACGGATCAGGTCGGCCGCCCCCGCGCCGCCGTCCTGGACCGTGCCGGCGCAGCGGCCCTCGTGGTCGGTGGAGATCTTCGCCTTGACGCGGCCGTCCGACAGGTGCATCGAGACGTCCATGGTGAGGGAGCCGGCGTCGCGCGTCGCCGCGAACGCCTTGTCGGCTATCGCGGTCCCCGTCATGTCCCCGAACGGGCCGGTGGCCTTGGGGGTCTCCTTGGCCGCCGCGCCGGAGCCGGAACCGGAGCCGGAGCCGGGGCCGCAGGCGGTCGCGCCGAGCGCGAGAGCGGCGGTGCACAGGGCGCCGGCGGCGAGCGCGAGGCGACGGGAGCGGGGGCGGGGGGTCAGGGGCATGGTGGTTCTCCGGGTGGGGGGGGCGGTGCGGGTGATGCGGGTACGGGGGAGGGGCCGGGCGGGAAGCCGAGGCGGCGTCAGCCGAGCTTCAGCTCCCACTGGGCGCCGTCGTAGTCGATGCCCGGGCTGGCCTCGACCGTGAGGTCCTTGGCGTCGGCCGGGGTGTCGAAGGCGTAGATCGCCGTGGCCTTCTTGCCGGGCAGGATGGAGCCGGTGATGCCGCCGCCGATCTTGTCGTCGGCGATCTCATCGGCCTCGGCACCGTCGGCGCCGGCCCGGGCGGACAGGGTCACGAGCGTCGCGTCGAAGTTCTTCTTGCCGCCGTTCTCGACCGTGATGGTGACCTGGTACGCCTTGTCGCCCTTGGTGTGGCCGACAGCGTACTCGCCGGGCGTGAACGGCTTGGCGGCGGAGACCGTGACCTTCAGGCCGTCGTCGTAGACGGAGGTGTCGCCGCCCGCGAGCGGCTTGCTCTTGCCGCCCTTCCCGGCGCTGTTGCCCGGGGTCTTGGGCGCGGCGTCCTTGACCGCCTTGTCGATCTCGTCGACCGCGTCGCTGACCGCCGTGTAGGTGATGACCGCGCCGACCACCGAGAGGATCAGGGCCGCCAGGCCGAGCAGCGCGCCGAACAGGGCGACGCCCTTGTTGTTCGCCTCGCCGCGCTTGACCCGGCCCCGGCCGACCAGGCCGAGGATCAGCGCGATCAGGCCGAGGATGCCGGCCAGCCAGAAGAACAGCGGGATCAGACCGGAGACCGTGCCGATGATGCCGAGGATCAGGGCCGCGGTGCCGAGCCCGTTCCGCATGGCCGCCACCGGTGCCGGGGCCTGCGGGAGATGCGTGTCGTACGACATGAGTGTGTCCTCCCGGACAGTGAAGATGTCTGGCGCGATGGATCAATCACAGCAGAGCCTGTGAACCGAGTCAACACGGTTCACGGAAAACGGGTCGGATCACGCTGTGAAGTGGTGTCGCGCGTGTTCATCAGTAAGATCGAGGTCACACACAGGCCGCACAGGGGTCACGCAGGGGCCGGACGGCACGGATCGGACGTCACGGGCCGGATAAGGGGAGTGGCACATGCCGGAACACCCGAAGAGCACGGCGAGCACGGAGCACGCGGCGAACGCGGCGGCCGAGGTGACCGCCGCGGGCATCGCCCGCCTCGCGGGCGTCGGCCGGGCGGCCGTCAGCAACTGGCGGCGCCGCCACCCCGACTTCCCGAAACCCGTCGGCGGTACGGAGACCAGCCCGTCCTTCGCGCTCGGCGAGGTCGAGGCGTGGCTGCGCGACCAGGGCAAGCTGGCCGAGGTCCCGCCGCGCGAACGCGTCTGGCAGCAGATCGCCGGCCACCCCGCCGGTCCTGTCACCGCCCTGATCCACGCGGGCTGCGTCCTGCTCCTCCTCCGGGACCGGCCCGCCGCCCGCCCCACCCTCGCCGCGACCCCCGACGAGCGGCTCGCGGAGGTCCTGCCGGGCCCCCTGGAGGAGACGCTGACCGCGCGCCTGGGCACCCCCCGCGCCGTCCGCACCCCCACCGCCGCCGAACTGGCCCCCTCCGTCCCGCTCCTGCGCGGCGTCACCGAACTCGCCGCGTCGAGCGGAGTCGCGGGCGTCGTCTTCGAGTTCCTGCTCGGCCGCCAGCTCGACGCCAACCCACGTCAGTTCACGCTCACTCCGCCCGGCCCCGCCGCCCTGATGACGGCCCTGGCCGGCCCGGCCGCCACCGTCCTCGACCCCGCCTGCGGCACCGGCGCCCTGCTCCGCGCCGCCGCCCAAGCCGCCCAAGCCGCCCAAGCCGCCCAAGCCGCCCAGGCCGGCCGGCCCGCTCAAACCGCGGACTCCGAGACCGACGCCCCGCGAACGGCTCTCACCCTCCACGGCCAGGACGCCGACCCCGACCTCGCCGCCCTCACCGCCCTGCGCCTCGCCCTCACCGAGCCCACCCCGTCCGCCGGGATCCTGTCCGCCGGAACTCCTTCAGCCGGGACCACGTCAGCCGACACCCCCGACGTCCGCGTCCTCCCCGACGTCCGTGTCCTTCCCGGCGACACCCTCCGCGCCGACGCGTTCCCGGCCCTCGCCGCCGACGCCGTCGTCTGCCACCCGCCCTTCAACGAGCGCAACTGGGGCCACGACGAACTGGCCTACGACCCGCGCTGGGAGTACGGCTTCCCGGCCCGTACGGAGTCCGAACTGGCCTGGGTCCAGCAGGCCCTGGCCCGCCTGCGCCCCGGCGGCACCGCCGTTCTCCTGATGCCGCCCGCCGCCGCCTCCCGCCGCTCCGGCCGCCGTATCCGCGCCGACCTGCTGCGCCGGGGCGCGCTGCGCGCCGTCGTCGCCCTGCCGCCCGGCGCCGCGCCCCCGTACGGCATCCCGCTGCACCTCTGGGTGCTGCGCAAGCCGGTGCCCGGCGCCCGTCCGCCCGCCGAACTCCTCCTCGTCGACACGACGACCGCCGCCACCGGCGCCACAGCCCAGGCCGCCCCCGCCGCCCCGGCGGCGAGCGCCACCGGGACGGGCTCCGGCTCCGGCACCGGCCGCGACCGGCTCGACTGGCCCGCCGTCGAGACCGCCGCCCTCGCCGCCTGGCGGGCCTTCGACCAGGACGGCACGCTCGCCGAGACCCCGGGCGAGAGCCGTTCCCTCCCCGTCGTCGACCTCCTCGACCAGGACATCGACCTGACCCCCGCCCGCCATCTCCCGCCGCCCGCCGCCGCCGAGGACGCGGCCCAGCTCGACCAGGTCCGCACCCGTCTGACGGAGACCCTGCGCCGGACCCGCGAGCTGACCCCGCCGCCCGCCGCCGACACGGCCCTCGCCCCCGGCACCGCCGCGCCCCGCCCCGTCACGACGGTCGGCGAACTGGCCCGCGCGGGCGCCCTCGTGCTCCGCGCCGGCGGCACGGGCACGGTCCCGGCCGGGTCGCCGCCCGTCGCCGTCCTCACCGACACCGATGTCCTCGCCGCCCTGCCGCCCTCCGGCACCCTCCCCGAGGCCCCGCCCGGCGAGGCCGCCGAGGAACCGGCGCTGCTCGCCGCCGGCGACATCGTCGTCCCCGTCCTCGGCGGCGGTGCGGTCGCCCGGGTCGTCGACGCGGCCTCCGCCGGCGCCGCCCTCGGCCGCAACGCCCATCTCCTGCGCCCCGACCCGGCGGCCCTCGACCCCTGGTTCCTCGCCGGTTTCCTGCGGGCGACCGCCAACAGCCGCCAGGCCAGCTCGTACGCCTCCACCGCCACCCGTCTCGACGTCCGCCGCCTCCAGCTGCCCCGCCTGCCGCTCGCTCAGCAGCGGCAGTACGGCGCGCGGTTCAAGGCGCTGGCGGAGTTCGAGGAGGCGCTGCGGCTGGCCGGACGGCTCGGCGAACAGCTCGTGCAGGGCCTGTACGACGGCCTCGCGGACGGCACCGTGGCGCCCTGATGTTCCTCCGGCCGGCTCCGGTCCGTACAACCCTTGAGCCCGTCCCCGAGTCCGTGTATACGCTCGTACCAAAGGGTGATCGCACCAGATGGTGTTCGAACGGGGAGCAGGAGCAGGAATGTACGGCCAGGGCTATCCGCCGCCCGAGCCGCCGCAGCAGCACAGCGGTGTGCCGGCGTCCGTCATCGTGCTGCGGGTGCTCTTCGCCCTGCTGCCCCTGCTCAGCCTCGGCCTGCTGACCTGGGGGACGGCGCTGCGCATCGCGCTGATGACGCGCCGCGCCCTCGACTGGGTCCTGTTCGTGATGTCGGTCGTGGTCTTCGTCGTCGCCATGGTGCTGATGCCGGACGAGGACGACACCTCGCTCCTGGGCGATCTGGTCGTGGGCGGGGTGCTGCTCTGCGCGGTGGCGTTCACGGCGTACTTCCTGGTGGTGGACCTGCGCCGGCCGGCCCGCCGCCGCGCCTCGGCCGCCGGTGCCGCCAGTGCCGCCAGTGCCGCCACGCTCCCGCCCGGGTACCCGCCGCCGTTCAACCCGTACGCGCAGACGGTCCCGCAGCACCCGTACCCGTCGCAGCCCGGATACGGCTACCCGCAGCCCCAGCCCCAGCCCCAGCCGCTGCGAGCCGCGCCGCCGGCCACGAGCCCCGCCCCCACTCCCCGCATCGACCAGGTCCGCGCCGAACTCGACGAGCTGAGCGACCTCCTGCGCAAGGACGAGGGCGGCGGCCGGTGAACGGTCGCGTCATCGCCGGGCGGTACGAGCTGGCGACCCTGATCGGCCAGGGCGGCATGGGCCAGGTCTGGACGGCGTACGACGGCCGGCTGGACCGGCGCGTCGCCGTCAAGCTGCTCCAGCCCGCCGCCCTCAGCGGCCCCGCGACCGCAGCCGACGAGCTGCGCCGCCGCTTCGTCCGGGAGTGCCGGGTCACCGCCCGGGTCGACCACCCGGGCCTCGTCACCGTCCACGACGCGGGCAGCGACGGCGACGACCTGTTCCTCGTCATGCAGTACGTGCAGGGCGCGGACCTCGCCGACCACCTGGCCGAGAACGAGCCGTACCCCTGGCCCTGGGCCGTGTCCGTCGCCGCCCAGCTGTGCGCGGTGCTCGCCGCCGTGCACGCGGTCCCGATCGTGCACCGCGACCTCAAGCCCGGCAATGTGATGATCCGCCCGGACGGTACGGTCACGGTCCTCGACCTCGGCGTCGCGTCCGTCCTCGACTCCGAGACGACCCGCCTCACCCACACCGGCTCGCCCATCGGCACCCCCGCCTACATGGCGCCCGAGCAGGCCATGGGCGGCGCCGTCGGCCCGTACACCGACCTCTACGCGCTCGGCGTCCTGCTGCACGAACTCCTCAGCGGCACCGTCCCCTTCGCCGGATCCACGGCGCTCGGGGTGCTGCACCGGCATCTGTACGAGGCGCCCGATCCGGTCCGCCGGATCCGCCCCGAGGTCCCGGAGGTGCTGGAGGCGCTGGTGCTGCGGCTGCTCGCGAAGGACCCGCAGGACCGGCCGTCGGGGGCGCAGGAGGTGTACGAGCGGCTGTTGCCGCTGCTGCCCGGGCACGGTGCGCCGGGGCCGTCCGCGCCGCTCGACCCGACGCGCCCGTTCCGCCGCCCGCACGCCCCGTGGCCGGAACGGTCGACGACACCGCCCCCGCCCGCCGTACCCCCGCAGGCCCCCGCACCACTCGCACCGACCCCGGCCCCGACCCGGGACCCGAGGCTTCCCGCACCCGCGAAGCCGGATGTGGCGGCGGCCGTGGACGAGGCGAAGCGGCTGCTCGGCGAGGGGGCGATCACGCGGGCCGTGGACATCCTCGGCGGCATCCTCCCGGCCGCCGCGGCCGAGCACGGCGAGCACTCGCCGGTGGTCGGCATCCTGCGCAAGCAGTACGCGAGCACGCTGATGGACGACGGCCAGTACCGTCGTGCCCTGCCCGAACTGCGCCGCCTCGCGGCCGACCGCGAGGCGGTGGCGGGCCCGGCCGATCCGCAGGCCCTGCGGTTCCGGTACGACGCGGCCCTGTGCCTGGAGCAGCTGGGCGAGGCGGGCGCCGCGCTCGCGGAGTACCGGGCGCTGCTGCCGTACCACGAGCCGGGTGAACGGGCCTATGACATCCGGTACCGGATCGGCCTGTTGCTGCTCGCGACGGGCGACCACGCGGCGGCGGCCGCCGATCTGGGCGCGCTGCTGTACGAGGTCGAGCGCGCCCACGGCCCGTACCACCCGCTGGCGGCCGAGCTGCGTCGCGCGCTCGACCGCAGGCGTCAGATGGGCGGCCCGTACCGCTGAGCCGCCCTCTTCTCCTTCTTCGCCGCTACCGCTGGGCGGACGCGCCCATGGTGAAGCGCACCATGGCGGGCGCCGCCATCCCCTGCGTGGTCATCCCCCGCGCGGTCATGCCGGGCACACCGGCCTGGCCCACCGGGGCGCCGTGGGTGCTGGAGTTGGAGCTGGAGGTGACGGGCAGGGGGTCGTGCCGGACCCGGTCCGCCGGTACGCCCGCCTCGGCGAGCCGCCAGGAGGCGGAGGCGACCAGTCCGGCCGGGCCGCTGACGAAGGTGGTGTGCCGGGTCCAGTCCGTACCCCCGGCGCCCGCGCCGGCCTTGAGGACGGCGTCCATGAGGGTGTCGCCCTGCCGGCCGTCGTCGAGCACGCGCGTGACGCGCAGCCACGGGCTGCGCTCCTCCATACGGGACAGGGCGGCCTCGTCGTAGGTGTCCGCCTCCGTCCGCTTGCCCAGGAAGAGATGGGCGGACAGGCCGGCCGGGCGCCGGTGGGAGAACTCCTGGAGCAGGGCCTTGGCGGTGGCCCAGCCGGTGCCGCCCGCGACGATCAGGACGTCCCGGTCCAGCTGCTCGTCGAGCGTGGCGCGGCCCTGGGCGGGGCCGAGGCGCAGTTCGTCGCCCACGCGCGTGTGGGTGACGAGCGCGTCGCTGACGCCGCCGGCGCCGGTGCGCCGGACGTGGAACTCCAGCTCCTCGCCGGGCACGCAGGCGGGCGTGTACGGCCGCCAGGTGTGCGGCATCAGGGGCGACTCCACGCGCGCGTACTGGCCGGCGCGGAAGGGGTACGGCTCGCCCGGCCGCACCCGCACGACGGCGACGTCGGGGCCGCGCCGCTCGTGTTCGGTGACCGTTGCGTTCCACGACACCGGCTCGCCGATCGCGCGTTCGGCGCCGTTCACCATGGCGGCGGAACATGTCCGTACCATCCGAACCCATGCCTCCTCGGCCTCCACCGTCCACGCCCGCCCCGCGCAGCCGCGCAGGGCCGCGACCAGCGCGGCCTCGAAGACCTCGTAGTGCACGGGCAGGACGCCGAGCCGGCGGTGGTCGCGGCCGAGCCGGGCGAAGAAGCCCGTCAGCTCGTCCGGCCGGGAGAGGTTGTCGATCATGTACCAGAAGGCCTGCTCCAGGTGGGCCTGCTGGAACTCCATGGAGTCGGGGAAGAGCTGCCGCAGATACGGGTGATGGCTGAACATCGCCTCGTAGAGGCGGTCGATGAGGGTGTTGAACGGGGTGACGGCGGCCAGGCTGCGGGTGATGGCTTCCTGGTCGGCGAGGCCGTCGTACGGCTGGAAGGTCTGAGTGGGGGGATGGCCACCGTCGCCTCCGGCTGAACGGGAGGGCCGCAGGAGGTTGTCCCGCAGCCGCATCGCCTCCCGTCGGGCGAGAAGGGCGTGGTAGTCGTCGTGGTGACCGGTCATGTCAAGATCGAATCGCGGGAGAGTTATCCACAGGGAGGGCCGTTCGGCCCTATGCGGTGGGGCCGTCCGACCTCTGACCGACACACCGGGTCTGAGGGTGTGATGTGCGCCGCAAAATCACGAGTCGATATCCGATGGGATACGGGTTCGATCTAGATCCTTTTTGGTCGTTTTGCGGTCTGTAGCGTGCGCATAAGATCATGTCCACGCCGTTCAAGGGTGATTCCGCGATGACCACGCCTCCGCAGTCCAACCCGTTCGCCGACCCGCAGGGTGCCCCGGCGCCGGGCATGGCCCCCGAGCCGGCCCCGCAGAAGAAGGGCGGAGCGATGCTGAAGAAGGTCGGCGGCGTCGTCGTCCTCGCGGTCGTCGCCATCGCGGTCAAGCTCGGTCTTCCGTACGTCACCGGTTCGGCCCCGGTCCACGCCGAGGCAGGCGAGTGCGTCGAGGTGACCGGCCCGGACAACGACCCCAAGGTCGACACCAAGGACTGCTCCTCGGGTGGCTCCGACCTCTTCAAGGTCGTCAAGGTCTACGACGACACCTTCGACGTGAACAAGTGCGGCGAGGAGCTGTCGGCGCTCGCGCAGCAGCTGAACTCGGACAAGTTCGTCCTGTGCCTGGAGCCGGCCACGAAGAACTGACCCGTCGGCGGCCCGTACGGGTCGCACGGGTCGCGGGGCTCCACGCGTCACGGAAGGGGCCGGTCTTCGGACCGGCCCCTTCCGCATGCCCGGACGCGGACGCGGGCGGCTGGATGACCGGGAGGCTGGGTGACCGGACGGCCCGGATCGCATACAGGACCGAATCTGACCCCTATCGCTCCTAGCCTGCGACGCGCACACCGTCAGCACCGGCACCCGTACCGGCACGGCTCAGGAGATACCCATGGACTTCGTCTCGATCCGCGTCATCACCGGCGACGTGGCGCGCCTCGTCGCGTTCTACGAGCGGGCCACGGGGGTGCGGGCGGCGTGGGCCACCGAGGACTTCGCCGAACTCCGGACCGCGACCGCCGCCCTCGCCATCGCGGGCACCCGCACCGTCCCGCTGTTCGCCCCGGGGTCCGCGCGCCCGGCGGAGAACCACAGCGTGATCACCGAGTTCCTCGTCGACGACGTGGACCGCGTCCACCGGGACCTGGCCGGCTTCGTCACGGACGTCGTCGCGGAGCCCGCCACGATGCCCTGGGGCAACCGGTCCCTGCTCGTCCGCGACCCGGACGGCCACCTCGTCAACTTCTTCACTCCGGTCACCCCGGCGGCCAAGGAGAAGTCCGCCCGCTGACGGCGGGGCCCGGCAGCAGGTGGGGCCGGAACGTGGGGAAGCGCGGTGCGGTCGGCCGCGTTCAGGCCGCCCACGAGATCTAAGGAGAAAGTAGGTGAGGTGGGGTGGGGTGAGGTGGGGGAAACCCACCCCACCCCACCTCACCCCACCCCTCTTTCCTTCCTGCGGCAACAGTTGCGCGGGTATCACCCAGATGAGGGAACTGTGCCAACTAGGCTGGATTTGAGGGTCGTTGCGTGGCATATGCTCGCAACCACTCAAGCGAAACAAATCGGCCCCCGGCCGGGACTCGCAATCCCGATCGAGGGCCTGACCACGAGGAAGAAGACGCTTCCTGATGGGTACCCAGCACCTTAGCGCGGGTCGCCGCGCCCTGCCGTCGACTCCCCGGACTGCGACCCGATCCGGTGTCAGCCACGAGAAGATGAAGTTCACGAACCGCTACACCGTCATCGGTCATCACCTGGCCCAGCACGAGCGGTTGTCGCTCGTCGCCATCGGTCTCGCCGCCCACATCCAGTCGCTGCCCGAAGGCGCCTGTGTGTCCATCCGCACGCTCGCCGGACGCTTCCCCGAGGGGGAGATCCGCATCGCCGCCGCACTGCGTGAGCTGGAGGAACACGGCTACCTGGAGCGCTACCGGGAACGCCTCCCCAACGGCCAGGTCGTCACCCGCACCATCTCCCGCAACAACCCCGAGGCCTACCGCGACCAGGGCGCGGAGCCCGACGGCGAACCGGCCGCCGAGCCGGACCCCGTCCCGGCTCCGGAACCCGAACTCACCCCGGCCGTCCAGCACTTCCTGGACATCGCCATGGGACAGGCCGCCGCCACGCCGCCGCCCTCGCGGGAGCCGATGGCCGAGCCCGAGGCTGCGGCGGAGCCGGAGCCGGAGCCGGAGCCCGACCCGGAGCCGCCGTCGGGTGGCGGCGGGGGCGGGGGCGGTGCGCCCGTACGTGAGGCCGCGCCGCGCTCCCGGAAGACGGTGCCCGCGCAGGCCACCGCCCGTACGCGAAGGTCGGGCGGCGCGAAGCCGAAGCGCCAGTCCCCGTCCGCCCCGCCGCCCGCCGGACCGGCGGCCGAACTGCTCATGGGCCTACGGAAGTACGACCCGCGCCTGCTGCTCTCGGTGGCCGACGTGCACCGGCTCGTCCCGGCCGTGAACGAGTGGTTCGAGCGGGGCGCCCGGCCCGACGCCGTACGCCACACGCTCACCACGCTGCTGCCGGACCACCTGGCCTACCCGGCCGGCCTGCTGGCCTACCGCCTGTCCACCCTGCTGCCACCGCCGGTCCCGGTCCAGGCGACGGGAGCGGGGGCGGGGCCGATCCCGATGCAGAACTGCGACAGCTGCGACCACGCCTTCCGCGCCCCCGAACCAGGAAAATGCGGCGGCTGCCGCTCCGAGGAGGAGCGCCAAGCCGCCGCGTGAACCGCCCGGACGGGATCGAGCGGGGCTCCTGTTCCCCTACTTGATCCCGTCCACGAACGCGGCCCAGGCCGCCGCCGGAAACACCAGCGCGGCCCCGTCGGGCACCTTGCTGTCACGGACGGGCACGAGGGGGAGGCCGTCGGCGACCTCAAGGCAGTTGCCGCCGTCCGAGTTGCTGTACGAACTCTTCCGCCAGGTGATGTGCCTCAGGTCGACGGATCGCACGGCATCTCCTTCAGGATCTTCGTGATGAACTCCCGTGTCTGGTCCGGGGAAAGGGCCAGATCGCGCGTCTGATCGTAGCTGAGTTGAAGGCGCTGAACGGCTGCGGAATCCTGCACCAGATCGCCTGTGTGGGCGGTCTCCACGTAGGTGACGGAACGCCCGTCTGCCAGCCTCAGGAAGATCACGTCGGTGTTCATCAGCGCGTGCAGTCCAGCGGCGTGCGGAACGACTTGGAGCGTGATGTTCTTGCGCTCACTCATGGTCAGCAGATGTTCCAACTGCTCGCGCCACTGCTCCTGGTCTGCCAGGGGTGTACGCAGGACCGTCTCCGACAAGATCGCCCGGAAGGGCGGTGCGCTGGGACCGTCCAGCAGTTCACGCCGCCCTATGCGCGCCTGAACCTGGCTGTCCAGTTCGTCGCCTTCGAGGCCGCCAACCTCCAGCTGAGCGCGAGCGTAGCTCGGTGTCTGAAGCAGGCCCGGCATACTGCCGACTGCGTAGTACCAGAGACTCACCGCCTCCGCTTCCAGGCTCATGTATCGCCTGTAACGCTCCTTGAACTGCGTCGGATCCCCCAGCGCCAGTTCCCAAAGAGCCAGGATCAGTCCTGGCACGCCGTAGAACGTCTCCAGTGCCTGAATGACTTCAGGGCCGCCGAGCGTCTCGCCCTTCTCCATCTTGGAGAACAGCGACCCGTCCCAGCCCAGCGCGTCACCCAAGGCCCGGAAGGTCAGCTTGTGCTCGACCCGTAGATGCCGCAGCTCCTCGGCGAACCGCTTGCGCGGTTCCTGGCTGCGGCCCGTGATCACCCTTCTTGGTGGCATCACGCACTCCCTCTTGGAAGGTGTGGAAGTACCGGAGCGGCGCCGTGAGCGGCGACCCCGAATCCGGCGGTGCGTACCTGCCCAGGGTCCATTCTCGACATGCCCCGCTACAGAGGGTATTCAACGAGAGGACCGGTTGTCATGGAATGCGGCACTTTTGTGTACGACGAAGTGGCCGGTGTGGTAGGGGAGTTCCGTGGCAGTGACGGACCGTACGCGATGCTGCGGCCCGTCGGTGGCGGGCGCGAGTGGCAGGCGGACCCCGTACGGATCCGGCCGGCCACGCAGGCGGAACGGCTGAGCGCGGGCGTGCGGGCGGTCAACGAGCGGGCGCGGGCCGCCGTGAGCGCGCACCTGGACCGGGAGCTGCCACCCCTGCCCGTACCCGTGAAGGGATGCGGGGTGTGCGACGACCTGGCCGAGCTGCGGCGGAAGGCGCTGCTGCGGTACGACGGGAGCGCGGAGAGCGACACGATCGTGCTCCTGCGCCGTCATCTGGCGCAGGAGCACGATGGAGGGTGACGGGCACCCGGGGCGGACTGTCAGGCGTGGGTGCCGTACTGGCCGACCTTGTACTCGCCCGCCGGGATCCGGAGCAGGACGTTGAGGCGGTTGTAGGTGTTGATCAGGGCGATCAGCGTGGTGAGGGCGAGGAGCTGGTCCTCGTCGAAGTGCTTGGCGGCCTCGTTCCAGACGTCGTCCGGGATGCCGTAGCCGTCGGCGAGGCGGGTGCCGTACTCGGTGAGGGCGAGGGCCGCGCGCTCGGTGTCGGTGAAGACGGTGGCCTCGCGCCAGGCGCCGACCAGGGCGAGCCGTACTGCGGTCTCGCCGGCCG
Source organism: Streptomyces laurentii (assembly GCF_040635425.1). Taxonomy (NCBI): domain Bacteria; kingdom Bacillati; phylum Actinomycetota; class Actinomycetes; order Kitasatosporales; family Streptomycetaceae; genus Streptomyces; species Streptomyces laurentii. The sequence continues at coordinate 116,250 of NZ_JBEYHT010000016.1, forward strand.
CCGCGGCCTCCTTGGTGTGCATGTCGAGGCAGCCGCCGCAGCCGTTGATCTGGCTGGCGCGGATCTTCACGAGCTCCTGGAGCGGCATCGGGAGGGTGGTGTCGGCCAGAGCCATCCCGGCGCCGCCGAGCTGCTTGAAGATCTTGTTGGCGAAGGGGTGACCGAAGGGGTTGATGCGGGGTTCCATGGCGAATCTCCTCTGCCGTTGTCAGCTTCACCCCTACGACGTCACGCGTCGGGAGGTTGTGACAGCCCGGCGAGTGACCCGCGTCACTGCTCATCTCACAACGGCCCTCTGCCCGGCTCGCGTTGGCCGAAGATTCAGCCGAACCGGTGAAGTATCGGGAGAGTGTGGGGCATGAGGGATCCGGGAGCCCTACCGTTCCTTGTGACCCGCCCCCGCGGTCCGCACAGACGCCGGGCCCCTGTCGCCTCCCCGTTGGCGGCGGGGGCCCGGTTCTCTTGCCGCCCGGGTCTCACGCGTCGAGCGCGAACACCGCCCGCGTCGAAGCCCTCATGAGGCAGGCGTTGGAGAAAGTCTTCTTGTATGTGATGCGGTGCCCGTCCCAGACGCCGCTCGCGGAGGCCGTCACAGGGTCGTACACGGCTCCGCAACTGACACTGGTGTCCGCCGGAATCGCGGAGATCTGACCCTGGACGGCCGCGAGCTGCTTGCACGCCTCCGCCGCGTGGGGGTGGCCCTGGGGCGGGGAGCACGTGAGCCGCGCGGTCGTGGAGCCGCCGGTGGCGTCGGTGACGGTGGCCTGGACCCAGTTGCCGCTCGCGTGGGCGGGGGCGGCCGGAACGGTGAGAAGCAGGGCGGCCGCGGGGAGCAGGAGTCGGGACAGAGCTGTCCTCGGTGAAGAGAAAAGTGTCATGGTCGGTGCATCGGCAGGGCGGGCCGGCGGCCCCAGCCCACTCACCCGATCGAGTCCGGGGCGGCGGCCCCGAGGCGGGCTCTAAGGTCGTGGACGTGACGACGAACGACGACGTGGTGAATCTGTGGCGGCAGGATCTGGGCGGGGAGATTCCGGCGGAGGTGTGGGAACGCACCGGCCTGCGGGTGCTGATCCTCGCCGAGGTCGGACTGACGCGGCTCCCGGCGGAGATCGGCCGGTTGCGCGCGCTGTCCACCCTGGACCTCGGGCACAACCGGATGGCCGAACTGCCCGTGGAACTGGGGGAATTGAAGGAACTCGACGGGTTCCTCTACGTCCACGACAACGAGCTGACCGAACTGCCGCATGCGCTGGGTGAGTTGACGCGACTGCGCTACCTCAACGCGGGCGAGAACCGGCTGACCGCCCTGCCGGAGGCCGTAGGCCGGATGACCGGGCTGATCGAACTCCGAGCGCAGCACAACCGGCTCGCCGCCCTGCCGGACACCCTCGGCGGCCTCGCCCGGCTGCGCGAACTGTGGCTCCGGGGCAACCCGCTGACCCACCTGCCCGCCTCCACGGCCGATCTGCGCGAGCTGCGGCACCTGGACCTGCGCGAGAACGCCTTCACCGACTTCCCGGCCGTCCTCGCCGGACTGCCGCTGCTCCGCCACGTCGACCTGCGCGCCAACGGCCTCACGTCTCTGCCGGACTGGCTCCCCGACCGGCTGCCGTCCCTGGAGAAGCTCGACCTCCGCTGGAACCCCTGCGAGGTGCCCGCGGGGCTGGTGGCGGAGCTGGAGCGGCGGGGGTGCGTGGTGCTGCTGTAGGCAGGCAGGTTCTTCCCTTCCACCGGCATCCGACCGCCCCTGGAATTGCCGGGTTACGGCATGGTGCGCCCGCCGACGCCGGGAGGACGATGGATGTGTCGGTGGGGGAGCGGACGTGTGCGGGGAGGCGGGCCATGGAGCTCGGACCGTTGGTGCGGGGCGACGACGGCGTGTGGATGCTGGGGGACAAGGAAGGGAAGCCGGGGGCCGGCTGGATCCTCTTCCTGCCCGACGGGCTCGAACACTGGGACCACGGCGTCCGACAGCCCGTCGTGCCATGGTCGCGGCTCATGCTGATGGAATCGGTGGGCCCCCTATGGCGCAACCGGACGAGGGTCCCGCCCGCTCTGATCGTGACGGTGCGGCATCCCTACGAGACGTGGACGGCGAGGTTCACCCGTCACCCGCACCGGTACGCGGGGACGCACATGTACTTCCTTCAGGAGCTGTTCAGGCAGGTGATCAACGAGGGTGAGGCAGCTTGTCTCGGCGACCCCGAATGGCTCGCCCAAGTGGTCGACGAACTCGCGCCGCAGCGGATGCCCTGGAGCTGGAAAGCGTTCGGCGAGGCGGTGACGCGGGCCCGGAAGTCCGCCACCGCCGCCATCTGACCGTCAACAGGAAATGCCCCCTGACCTCGGCGTGTGGTCCCGGTCACACGCATGCTTTACCGTCGTGGGTCCGTCCCGCCTACGGAAGGCCAGGAGGTCTCGTTGTCCTCGACACCGCCATCTCCCAGTAGCGACCCGAGCCCGAGCCCGAGCCCGACCCCTGACGCGAGCACCGGCACGAGACCCGACGCGAGCACCGGAACGAACCCCGACCCGGCGGCCGGCTCAGGGGCCGACTCGGGGGCTGGGGCGGGCGCGGCGACTGCGCCGCCGCCGAGGTCGCCGGGCCTGCGCCGGGCGCGGGAGTGGTTCGGCGGCCTGTCCGAGGCGAGCAAGGTCGGCCTTGTCACGGCGGTGCTCACGACCGTCGGCGGAGGGGTGTTCGGCGTGGTCAGCGCCTCCCTGAGCGACGGCCCGGGCGGCGGGGCGGCGGCGCAGAGCTCGGCTTCCGGCCGATCGGAGACACCCGCCGGACGCGACACGTCCGACAGCCGGCCAGGTACGGGGGAGACGCCGGGCACGCGGGAGACGCCGGGTACGCCAAGCACGCCGGAGTCCGGCCCGACCGCCAAGCCCGCCTCCTGCACGGTCGACTCCGAAATCATGACCTGCGTCCTCGGCAAGGCGGGGGTCAAGCTCTACAAACAGCGCGAATACGATCCCAATCCGTCCCGCACACTCGCCGCCGGGGACACCGTCCGGTTCTTGTGCTGGGGGCCTGGCACCTCCCACGTGGGAGGCAACAAGATCTGGTACTGGACGAATGAAGCGGGCCGCTACGGCAATGTCCCGGCAGCGGACCTGGACCTGAGCGGCACCCCCGTCGACGGCCTTCGTGAGTGCGGCCGCTGACGCCCCACCCGTGCGTCTTTCCTGTCACCCGCCCGGGGAAACGACGTCTTCCAAGGTCCGCGGCACGGGGTAGACGCGCTCCGGGGGAAACAGCCGCCGTGCCTGGGTGGCGCGCCCGGCTTGGATCAGTGCCGAGGCTTTGCGTACCTGGGGAGTGAGGTCCGTGAGCCCGACGACCCAGTCGTCGGCGAACGTGCGGATCAGGTGGCGGCCGATGCCGACCTGGATGCTGTAGTGGTTCAGTGCCGCTCCGCGCGGCGAGCGCTCAGGGTCCCACTGGACGTGCACGGCCGCCTGGGCCACGGCCGCCGGGTCGGCGGTCGTCAGCACGGCCTGCGACAGGGCCTCTTCCCAGCCCTCCCGGGTCATCCGCACCGCGAGAACCCGTTCCTGGCCGGACTTGCGGGCCCAGTTGCTGCGGTGCATCAGCCACATGAAGGACGGCTTGATCCAGGTCATCCGGTGGAACGAGAACGGCGTGACGAAGCGGCCCGCCCGCAGTGCCGCGTCGGCGATGGCAGGCGCGTACGCCTGATAGACCACGATGGTGCGCGCGTCGTAGTCGGCACGAATCTGGAACCGGGGCGTCATAGGCCGCACCTTGCCAGCCGGTCCGCCGGCACGGCGAGCGGATTTCGCCCCGCGGAGCCTCATGGCGTCCGGTGTCCCGGTACATGAGCTTGTCGACGACGACGAGCTTGAACGCGACATCACGAGATTCGGCCACGGATCACGTACATCGGCGAGGTCCGACACCGGTGCCCGGACGCCTACAGGTAGTCCCGCGTCGCGGTGACCCGGCCGAAGCGAGGGAAGGTCCTCGTCACCGCGAAGTCGTGTTCGTCCGCGGCCAGGCCCGACATGGCGTCGGCCACGAACTCGACCTCGTAACCGAGATCGCTCGCGGCCCTGGCCGTGGACTCCACACCCATGGTGGTGACCAGCCCGCCCAGGACGACCGTGCCGACCCCCAGCTCACGCAGCCGGGCGTCGAGGTCCGTGGTCGCGAACGCGCCGATGCTGCGCTTCACCACGACGACGTCCCCGTCCCGCACCACGCCGGGCGCGAAGTCGCTGCCGGGCGGCTGCTCGGCGACGTTCGGCCGCTCGACGCGGACCTGGACCACCGGCCGCCCCTGCGCTCGGAAGGCGTCGGCCAGCTCCAGGCAGCGCTTCAGTACCTCGTCACCCGTGTACGGGGCGACGGGGAGCGCGATGATGCGCGGCATCAGATCGATCAGGACCAGGGCGGTTGTCATATGCCCGACCTTAGGCCCCGTCCTACGGGATCTCACGGAAGGGTGCCGGCCGGGAACCGTACGACCTGCTCGGTGAACTCGGGGCGTCTCCGTATCTGCGTCGAGGCGGGATCCTACGGACGCGACGACCGCCCCGCCCGGGAATTTCGACCCCAGGAGTCCCGGACCGTCCCGGACTACTCCTTCCCGGGCGCCGGGTCCTCCGGGTTCTCCAGGTCCTCCAGGAAGTAGCTGTCGTGCCGGACGCGGAACCGTTCGAGTTCCCCGCCGCCGCGTCGCGTCATCTCCGCGACCCGCTCGAAGTACTCCTCGCGCGGGGCGCCCGGGGCGAAGAGCATGAGCATGGACACGGGCTCGTCGGTCACGTTCTTGAAGGCGTGCAGGCCGCCGGCCGGCACGTACAGGAAGTCACCCGTGCGGCCCGTGAGCCACTTCTCGCCGTTGTAGAGCTCCAGTTCGCCGGACAGGATGTAGAAGGACTCCGACACCGCCCGGTGGAAGTGGGTCTTGGCGCCGGCGGACCGCGCGGCCAACTCGCCCTTGTACAAGCCGAATTCGCCGCCGGTCATCTCGTTGGTGGCGAGGTAGGCGGTGGAGCCGCCGGGCGAGGAGACCTCCGGCGGGGTATCGGCGGGGCGGAAGGACGCGTTCACCTCGCCCTTGTCGCCGTGGTAGCGGGCAGCGGGGTAGTCGAGTTGTTCCCAGTACGACATGGCGTTGTTCCTCTCGGCGGGTATCTCCCCGCATCGTGTCCCCCCGTCACACGGCGGCGGCATCGGGCTCGCGCACGGTCCGATCTGCGCCCCGGACCCAGGCCCGGAGGTCTAGTACTGCAACCGCATCTGGGGTGTGTGGCCTCGGCGTTTGTAGTGGGAGCGTCGGGCTCGGGCCTGGCTGCGTCTGCGGAAGCGTGACCAGT